>JAITOI010000027.1 GCA_031289995.1 Prevotellaceae bacterium
AGCACCCGTGCGCACGGCAGGACGATTGGAATAGCACCTCAAAAAAAGATTTAGCCCATTCTCCGCCGCAATCGCGCAATCGCAAATCGCACTCCTAAAAATTCTCCGCCAGCACCTCAAAGTAAGCCTGCGGATGCCTGCACGCGGGGCAAGACTGCGGGGCTTCGGCAGCCTCGTGGATGTAGCCACAGTTGCGGCACTTCCACATGATGCGGCTATCCTTTTTGAACACTACGCCAGCCTCGAGGTTGGCCAGCAGCTTGCGGTAGCGCTCCTCGTGGTGCTTTTCCACCGTGCCCACCAGCGTAAACGTGGCGGCAATGGCGTTGAAGCCCTCGCTCTTGGCAACCTCTGCCCAGTCCTTGTAGAGCTCCGACCATTCCTCGTGCTCGCCATCGGCGGCGGCCAGCAGGTTTTGGTTCGTGTTGCCAATCAGACCTGCCGGAAATGCGGCGGTGATTTCCACTGCGCCGCCCTCCAAGTACTTGAAGAAAAGCTCGGCGTGCTCCAGCTCGTTGGCTGCGGTTTCGGCAAACAGCGCCGAAATTTGCTCGTAGCCCTCTTTTTTTGCCACCTTGCTGAAGAAGGTGTACCTGTTGCGTGCCTGCGATTCGCCGGCGAACGCTTTTAGCAGATTTTTTTCAGTCTGCGTTCCCTTGATGCTCATGTCTTTTTTTTGTTTTAACGTGTTGAAAATTGTTCCTCACTATTCACTATTCACTATTCACTATATTAGGCCACCCCTTGCAGCATCGGCACAAACGCGCACTCCTCGTGCAGCGCCCAGCTGCAGGTGTCCTCGCTGAGCTTGCTGAGCACGCGCATCACCAGCTTGCCGTTTTCGTTGGCCAGCGGTATCACCATTTTTCCGCCCACGGCCAGCTGGTCGACCAGCTTGTTGGGCATCGTGCTTGCGCCGCAGGTAACAATAATTTTGTGGAATGGTGCCTGCTCGGGTAGCCCCTCGAAGCCGTCGCCGTACACCAGCACGGGGTGGAAGCCCATCTGCGATAGCGTTGCTGCGGCCTTGCTGTGCAAGGTTTTTTGCCGCTCAATGCTGAACACATTTGCGCCCATTGCGCACAGCACCGCCGCCTGAAACCCAGAGCCGGTGCCGATTTCGAGCACCTTTTCGCCATCGGCTAAGTCGAGCAAATGCGTTTGCCACGCCACGGTTGAGGGCTGCGAAATCGTTTGCCCGCCTTCGATGGGCGCGGCCGTGTCGGTGTAGGCAATGGCGGCGAGCGCGGGGTCGAAGAAGAAGTGGCGCGGCACCTTGTCCATGGCGCACAGCACCCGCTCGTCGGCAAATCCGCCGGCACGCAGCGCGTCGAGCATCATCCGGCGCAGCCCTTTGTGGCGATAGGTATCGTTGCAAGCTATCATGCTGTTGTTTTTAGCGGCGCAAATATACGATTAAAAATGATAGGTTGGATTTGTTGGTCGTGATTTTTAATTTTTTTATGGCTAAATCTTTTTTTGAGGTGTTATTCACGGCGGCGATATGGATAACATGTTGCGCACGGGGTAGGGACGCGATTAATCGCGTCCCTACACATTCGGGGCACAGGCAACACCCGTGCGCCATGCAGAACGATTGGAATAGCGCCTCAAAAAAAGCCCTAAAAAACAAATAAAATACCTACCTTTGCGAAAATTTTTATGCCATGAAAACACACCTCATCAAACCCATTCTGTGCGCCGTTTTGCTTGCCTTTTGCGCTTGCCAAAAAGAGGATAGCACGGACACATTTCCCGATTTTGCGCGCGGCAAAAAAGATGGCAATGCTCTTTGCGATTGCCTCGCCGGCCTCACGGATGCCAGCAGCGAGGCGCAGGCGCTATGCCTAATGCGGCTCGACATCAACGAGCTGATGACCTTTGCTGCCAATGCTGCCAACCAGCAAATGCAAGTAACGGACTACCTTGCGGGAGTAATCACTGCGCCCTGCGCAATGGAAGCGCTGATGAATTTCGCGAACTCTGTCGACGTCGAGGACTATCCTACGCCGGAAGTAGACCCACCGCAGTATTAGCCAAACGAAGAAGCCGCGCAGCAAGCACGGCTTCTTCATTTTTCATTCCTCATTCCTCATTTTTCATTCCTCCCAATCATCGGTGCGGAACGACGACACCGGCAATCCTTCGGTGCTGAACAGCTCGCCCACCACAAAATCTTTGAACGCATAGCGCACCGCCACAGGCCGCCCCGCCGCAGGGCAGCTGAGCGTTACCCAGGGCTGGCGCGAGCTGATCTTGGCGCTGGCGGGATGAAACTTTTTGTCGGCACCTGCCACCTCAAATTGCGTGAGCTTCTTGCCGTAGCTGGTTAGCCCCATCGGGCAGCTGTCGAAAACGATGGTCGCCGTGCTGTCGTTGTCCACGCGCAGCTCCTTGAAGGCAGGGCTGGTGGCGGCCATGCCCTTCACGCCGTAGGTGCGGCTCAGCGCCAGCAGCGCCAGCCGCTCGCCGGTGATGGGCTTGTTGGCGGGATGAATGCAGCGCTCCTCGCCAATGTCCATCAGCACTGCCATGCCGGAGCTGGGAATGGCGGCTTGAGCTTTGCGCTGCGCGTCGCGCAAAAAAGCCGAGTTGAACTTGCCGCCGTGCTGGTCGGGCTTGGCGTAGAAGTCGTAGTCGTAGGGCGCAATTTGCGCGTAGTAGAACGGGAAATCGCCCAGCCCCCACAGCTTGCGCCAGCCCGCCACCATTGCGGGAAACAGGCGCTCGTACTGGTCGGCACGCTCGTAGTTGCTCTCGCCCTGATACCAGATGCAGCCGCGAATGCCGAAGCCCACAACGGGGTTGAGCATGCCGTTGTAGAGCGTGGTGGGCGTGCGGCTGACGTTTTTTTTGATGCTGGCGGAGTCGGTGTTGATAGCGATTTCGGGAAAATCGGCGAGCATATTTTTGGTCATCCACGCCTCGGCAGAGGAGCCGCCATAGCTAACGCACACCAGGCCTACAGGCACACCAAGCATGTCGTGCAGCAGCTTGCCGAAGTGGTAGGCCGTGGCGCTGAAGCTGGCCACCGCTTCGGGCGCAGCCTCGTGCCACTGCGCTGTGCGAGCAAAGTCGCTTTTGACATCCGGCGTTGATGCGCGCGGCGCGGTGATGAGGCGGATGGCGCTGTTGCGCGAGCGCAGAATGTCGCCGTTGGAGCCAGCGATGGGCTGGTTGCGGAAGCCCTTCATGGGCATCTCCATGTTCGACTGGCCGGTGCACAGCCACACCTCGCCCAGCATCACGTTGGTGAGCGTGAGTCCTGCGCCGTCGCCGCTGATGGCTACCTCGTATGGTCCGCCAGCCTTGCCGGTGGCCACTTTGAGATGCCAGCTGCCGTCGCTGGCTACCGCTACGGTGTAGGTTTTTTCGTTCCACGAAGTCTTCACCGCGAGCGTTGCGCCCGCTTTGGCCGCACCCCACAGCGCCACCTCGCTCTGCTGTTGCAGCACCATATTGTGGCCGAAAATGCACGGCAGCTTTACCTCCGCAAAGCCCGACACAGCAAGCGTTGCCAGCGCGCAGGTGAGAATAATTTTTTTCATTGCAATACGAAATTTAGTAGGTCAAACATTTGCCAAATAGAGGCCGCAAAGATAGGCTATTTCTTGGAATAGTAGTTTTGGGGAGTTTTTTTTGCCCCAAAAAATTCCTCCTCTCTGCTTGCTATTTGCTATAAAAAGTGTACCTTTGCCCTCCAAAATTTTTGTATTAAACACCCTACGAAACAATGAAAAACTTCATCCAACTTTCATCAGCCATGCTCTGCGCAGCCGCGTGTATGCTGGCCTCCACGCTCGGTGCGCAGACCCTTCGCGGCGTCGTTACCGTGCAAAACAGCCAAACCCTGAACGGCAAAACAGAGTACGTGCAAGGCGTGCTGGTGTCGAGCCTCAACGCGCAGCCCGCGACCAGCGACGCTAACGGAAAATTCACCCTCCTCTACGCGGGCGCAGACCTCGGCAGCGTAGTGCCCATCACGATTAAGCTGCAAGGAGCGTACGCCGACTACGAGGTGGTCAACGCACGCGAGCTCACCGAAAACGTGATGCTCGGGCGCGTGATGCCGGTCAAGGTGTACATCTGCAAAAAAAGCGAGCGCGAGCGCGGCATTAGCGACATGGCGAAAAAGCTTGAGGCTGCCGCCAAGAGCGACTTGGCGCGTGCCTTTGTTCGCGATTACGCCCAGCGCCTCTCCGACGAAAACCTCGACAACCACAGCAGCCACTACGTGAACGCCTACAACAGCTTTGCGCAGGGCAACATTGGCAAGGTGATGTCCATCCTCACCGACGAGGATGTGGAGAAGCGATACAGGCAATCGCTCCACATCATTTCGCAAAATATGGCGCAGGTTCAAAACGCCAGCAACGCCAGCGACAACGTGCTGCTCGCCATCGAGCAGGCGCAGGAAACCAGCACAGAATGCGTCAAGGAATGGATGCTGATGGCACGCGCTGCAGCCCTTACAGGGCAACGCGCCGAGGCCGAGCAGCTCTACGAAAAAGCGGTGAACGCCGACGTGCAGAGCTACAAAAATACCTTCGAGCTGGCGCAATATGTAGGCGCACAAAAAAACTACAAGCAGGCCGAAAAGTACTACCTGCTTACGCTCCACAGCTGCGAGCAGCGCGCAAAAAACAACCCCGCAACCTACCTGCCCGACGTGGCCGTGATTGCCTACAACTTTGGCCTCAGCCAGCAGCAGCAGGGTGCCTACTCGCGCGCCGAAGTTACCCTGCTCAGCAGCCTCAAAACCTACGACGAGCTGGCCAAAAGCACGAAGCAATACCAGCCCGCAATGGTGCTGGCGCTAAGCGCTACCTGCGAAAATTACCGCCTGCAAAAATCTCCCGACAAGGCCGAAACCTACTACCGGCGCTGCATTGACCTCTACGAGCAGCTGGCCGCAAGCAACCCCACGCTCTACACGCCCGAGCTGGCACAAACGCTTTACGCTGGCGGACGCTACTTCGGCGGACTGCAAGAATTTTCTAAGGCCGAGCGTGCCTACCTCCGCTGCGTGGAGCTCTACGAAAAGCTCATGATTGGCGACATGAAAACCTACATGCCGCAAATGGCCGCCACGCTCACCAACCTCGCCTTGAGCTACACCGACCAAAACCTCTACGACAAGGCGGAGCCTTGCTATACGCGGGCGCTCGGCATGTACGACGTGATGACAAAAGACCGCCCCGGCGCCTACCGCCCGCAGCTGGCCTCGCTTCTCAGCAGCCTGGGCCACGTGTGCTACATGCAAAAAAATATTGCCGGATGCGAAAAGTACACCCAGCGCTGTGCGGAAATTTATGCCACGCTGGCCAGCGAAAATCCAAAGCAGTACATGCCCGACTGGGCAATGATGCTCAACAATCTGGGCAACATCTACAACCTGCAAAACAACTACGGAAAGGCGCGGACAACCTACACCCAGTGCTTCGAGGCCTACCAAGATTTGGTGAAGCAAAATCCCGCCGAGTACGCCATCTACCTCAGCAACGTGGCGGAAATGCTTGCCGAAATTTGCCGCAGCACGCACGACTACCGCGCCGCCATTCGCTACACCAGCTACAACATCGACCTGCTCAGCGCACGCAAGGACACCGTTACCTCGGAGTACCCCTACTACCTTGCCCGCAGCTACGGCAAGCAGGCGCTCTACAACCTCTGCATCAAAGAATTTTCGCTCGCCGAAGAGCACGCCCGCAAAGGGCTTGACGCCGACAACACGCAGCAGTGGATACAGGTGTACCTCGCCTACGCCCTGCTGCTGCAAAGCCACTACTACTACTCCGAGGCCGAAGAAATGCTCCGCAACCTCGCCAAAACCATCTACAAAAACGACGAAACCTACCGCCAGATTATGCTCGAATCGCTCGCCGAATTTGAGCAGGCAGGCGTCATCCTCGACGACCGAAAGGAGGATGTCGAGAAAATTCGACAGATGCTGCGGAGTGGGCAGTGAGGGTGAGGCGGGGGTGTATTTACGTTAGGAAGTAAGAAATATGTTGTTTGACAAATATAAATATTTGGTTATACCATTTTTCGTATGCTTCCACAAAAAAAACGGTAGAACCTAAAATAAAGGCTTTGTCCAAACAAAACCAAAACATAAAAAGAGGCATTCCCCACAGGAATACCTCTTTTTCTCATCTCCCAATCTCCCAATCTCTCATCACTGCTTCACCACCTTAGCCGTCCTACTCCCCGCCCTCACAACATACCCCCCAGCCGGCAATGCGGACAAATCAATGACAGTCTTCGCCCCCGTTGCCACAAAGGTTTTCAGCTTCGCCCCGCTAAGCGAATACACCTCAATTTTATCCCCCGCCTTCAATTCCTCATCCTGAATTATTAATTCTCCATTAATAACAGGGTTGGGATAGACTTGCAGAGGCTGCGTCTGCGCTGTTGCTACGGCGGTGGTGCCGGATGCCGCTTCGCGCGTTACCGCAATGGTGTAGGTTTTGTTGCTGTTATCCTCGGCCGTTACCACGATGCTGCAGGTGTTGCTGCCCACGCTTAGGGTTTTTGCGCCTGTGCCCGTTACGCCTTTTGCCTTGCTATCGGCGGCGGTGGCGTTGATGGTGATGCTGCTGGTGGTGTTGGGCACCGTGAGCGTGTAGGTGATGACGCTGGCGCTAAACGTTGGCGTGATGCTGTAGCCCGTTACCGATAGGCTGGCAAGGTTGGCGTTGCTGCTTAGCGGCTCTTGCGTTTGCGCTTCGCGCGTTACGGTGATGGGGTAAGTTGTGTAGCTGTTATCCTCGGCCGTTACCGCAATGCTGAATGCGTTTGGCCCCACATCCAAGG
>JAITOI010000087.1 GCA_031289995.1 Prevotellaceae bacterium
AAGATACCCGTCGGATTTCCCCATTACTGGCACCAGCATTATCTGTAAATCCTGAAATCCTGTAATTCTGTTGAAAAATACCCGTCTCCACCCATCCTCTGCCACTATTCCATCTCCACCGCCTGCTTGCTCCACCACACCGGTGTCCTCATGTCATCATCGCCATGGTATGTAGCCTTTATCCGCTCCACTGCGGCGTTGTACGAGTCGGGGTTGGTAGTCGAAAACCGGAAGGGGTACACCAGCCGCGTGGGCAGCACGTGGTCGTTAAACGTACCCGAGCCAATGGCCAAGTTGGGGTATCCGGTGCGGCGGTAGTCGTGCCAGGCCTCGTAGCCTACCCAAAACATGGCCACGTACTTTTGGTTGAGGATGCAGCCCAAGGTGTAGTCGTACACCACGTGCGCCCCCGACAGGAAGTTGCTGATTTCCCTTTCGCCCACCTCCTTGGCGGGGTCAATGCCCTGCCAGTAGAGGATGGAGGTGCGGATGGCCTTGTTGTAGAGCTCCAGCGCCTTGACGTCGCCGCCGGGGATGAAGCCCCGCTTGGCCGCCTCGCAGAGGATGAAGAGCACCTCGTCGTACTTCATGAACGAGTAGGGTGAGGTGTAGTCGCCCAGCACGGCTTTGTTGGCATCGTTGCCGTTCACCTCGTCTTCGTCGTCCGACTTGCCGCTAATGCCGCCCTTCCAGCTGCTGCCGCTCACAAAGTAGGTCGATAGGCGCGGGTCGCTCACGCGCTCGAGGCGCTCCAGGCCGGCTTCGTCAACCACATGAAACTCGTTCATCATCTGGTTGAGCTGCTCGGACATGTCGCGCCGGAAGGCGCTCTCCTCGTTCTTTCCGAAGCGGTTTTCGTTGGGGTATTCGCCGGAGAAGAAGAGCGTGGCGTTGTCGTCGTTGCTTTCGAACACCGGATAGCGTGCCGTGTTTTCGAATATCTCGCGTATTTTTTCGGCCACAGATATTTCGGTGCCGTTGGCCGAGTGCACAATTTTTTCGGTAGAGCGGTTGCTCAGGCGCATCAGTAGGCGCAGGTAGAGCGAGTTGGTAAACTTTTCCCACTTGCTAATGTCGCCGCCGTAGAGTAGGTCTTTGCGGGCGCCGCCTTGCGGAAATTGCTCGCTCTGGTTGTATAGCCCGCTGGCCTTTTCAAGCCATGTGTAGATTTGCCGGTATATATCGCGCTGGGCGTCACACTGCGGGTTGAGCACCACGGAGGTAACGAACACCGCGCTGTCGCCGCTGTCGTCGTAGTAGGGCTGCCCCTTGAAGGCCTCGCTGCAGGGCACCTCGCCAAAGATGTCGGTGAGGTTCGACATGTAGAGGGCTTTCATCGTGAGGGCAATGGCCTGCAGGTTGCCGTTGGCTCGCTCGGGCATGTAGACCAGCTGGCTCATGTGGCTCGAATTGGCCGCCAGCTCAAACAACGAGTTCCAAATGCCATTGCCGGTGGTGTTGGGAATGTTGTAGCGGTGCACCGAGGTGGAGCTTGAGCCGGTTACGGTGTACTGAATGACTTCGCCGTTGAACGAGCGGGTGCGCTCTAAGAAGTGGTCGGCACCGTAGAACACCACCTCCTCAATCATGTTGATGGGCGCAATTTCCCATAAGGCCGGTAGGTTGGGGTTATCGTTGATTTTTTCAAAATCATCGGTACACGCGCCGCTCGCCGCCACCACCAGCACTCCCAGCACCAAATATTTCAATTTCCTGTTCATATTGTTTTTTGTTTTTTAAGTCAAAAGTTACATAGTCGCACATCGCATAGTCGCACATCGAAGAAATTAAAACGTTACCTTCAAGTTAAACCCATACGTTCTTGTGGCCGGAAAGCTGCCGCTCTCCACGCCAGCGTTGAGCGAGCCGTTGCCCAGCGAGGCCAGCTTTTCGGGGTCGTACTGCGGCCAGGTGGTGAGGCAAAACACGTTGGATGAGTACACCCCCACCGACAGCGACTGCAAAAGCTGCGTGGAGCCAGCGGAGAATAATTTTTTCATCAGTTTGGCCGGAAGGCGGTAGTCAAGCCGCACCTCCTTGAGCTTGAAGAAGCTGGTCTCGAACACCTGCGTCTCCACGTTCGAGCCGTAGTAGACCACCGAAGCGTAGTAGTCCACCACGTCGGTGGTGATGGTGCTGTTGGGCGAAAAGGTACCGTCGGCGTTGCGATTCACGCCCTCGTGCACCAGCCCTGTGTAGCGTCCCTCCAGCGAGTTGGTGAGCCTTCCCCAGGACGACAATTTTTGGTTGGTCACCGAGTAGGCGTGGCCTCCCATTTGCGCGGCAAAGTTCATGTTTAGCGTCAGCCCTTTGTAGGTAAAGCTATGGGTCATGCCAGCCTTCCAGTCGGGGAATATGCTGCCAAAGTCGCGCAAATCGCTACTCAGTACAGGGTTTCCGGTGGCGGGGTCAACCACTACCTGCCCCTCGCAGCTCACCTTGTTGCCCTGCGCGTCGAGGTAGAAGGCACCCTTGGGTGCGCGCTCGTAGCCCGCGCCGTAGATGCGTCCCAGCTCGGTGCCGTCCCTGTCCTCGGTGTCGGGGTAGGCGTACACCAGCACTTGGCTGCCCACGGTGTTGGCGGTGTTGAGCTGCCATAGCTCCACGCCCGGTGCCAGCTCCACGAGCTTATTCCAGTTCTTGCTCCACGTGAGGTTCGCATTCCAGCGGAAGGTTTTGGTCTTGACAGGCACCAGCGTCAGCGCCAGCTCCACGCCTTTGTTGGTTACCTTGCCGGCGTTTATCACCTGCGAGTACATGCCGGTATTCCAGTCGGTGGGCACCTCTATGATTTGATCGGTAGTAACGGCGCTGTAGTAGGTGAGGTCAATGCCTATGCGGTTTTTGAACAGCCGCCAGTCGATGCCGAACTCCCAGCTCTCCACATTTTCGGGGCGTAGCTCAGGGTTGAGCTTTTTGCTGGCCAGCTGGTAGGCGCTCAAAAAGGTGAGGTTGCTGTAGGTTTGCTCCAGCTGGTAGGGGTCGGTATCGTTGCCCACGTTGGCCCAGGAAGCGCGTACCTTCAGCATGTCCACCCACCTCAGGCTGTGCTTGAAGTCGAAGATTCGGTCGAGCAAGATGCTGGTGTTGACCGACGGGTAGAAGTAGGAGTTGTGCCCCCGTGCCAGCGTGCTGCTCCAGTCGTTGCGACCGGTAACCTCAAGATAGTACGTGTCCTTGTAGCCCAGCGATACAAAGCCGAACAGGCTGTTGATGGCCTTGGTGTAGATGTTGTTGGAGGCGGTGATGGAGCCTGCGCTGTTTTGCAGCTGGTACACGTCGGGCGTGAACAGGCGCGAGGCAGTTTGCGTTACCCGCTGGCTGCGGCTGTACATCGTGTTGCCTCCCAGCGAAGCGTTGATGTCCAAGTCGTCCAAAAAAGTTTCCTTGTAGTTCAGCAAAAAATCGTTGTTGGTTTCCATCGGGTTGATGTGCTGCTCGCGATACATGCCCGTTTGGTATCCCTTGGCGTAAAAGGGTTTTCGCTGGGTGCGAAAGTCAGCGCCCCAGTCGATACCGGTTCGCCCCATCAGCGTCAGCTTGTCGGGAATGATGTTCAGCGTGAGGCTGGCGTTGCCGTAGAAGCGGCTTTTTTCTTGCGAGTTCACGTGCTCGTAAATTACCTCGTAGGGGTTGTCGTCGTAGTAGCTGTTGATGGTGTTGCGGTAGGTGCTCAGGCCCTGCGAGCGCACCCAGTCGATGCGCCCCGAAAAATACTCCTCCCGAATATCCGACATGTCCACGTTGGCCGGCATTTGAATCAGCGCACGCAGCGGCGAGGTGTTGCTGTAGCCTGCCACTGGCTGGTTGTCGCAGTCCTTGCGGTAGTAGGTAAGCTTGGTCGAAAACGAAAGCCACTGGTTGATTTTTTGCTGCGCCGAGAGGTTGAAGTTTTGCGTTGAGTAGTCGGAGTTGGGCACGATGCCGCTTATCCGCGAGTCCTTCACCGAGAAGCGAAGCATGCTGCCCCTGCCGTTGTTGTAGTCAATGGCCACGCTGGTGTTAGCCGTAACGCTCGTTTCGAAGAAGCCCTTAAACCAGTCGAAATTCCGCACCGGCACTTTCGTGTACTCGCCGGTTTCCCAGTTGCGCGAGCTGTACAAGTAGCGCATCTGCCCCTCGATTTTTTCGCCCCACTGCTGGCGGCTGAAGGTAGCCGTTACGCCGTTCACGCTCCACCACGAGTACTCGCGCGGCACGGTGAGCGTACCCGAGTTGAAGGCACCCGATGCGGGACGGCGATAATCACCCGCGGTGTACTCCTCCTGAAAATCGGGCCAGTAATCTGGTTGCTCAAACGACATGGAAAAGTTGACGCTCACCCCAAGCCCCTTGGTGGTGTTGCCACTCTTGGTGGTAACGACAATAGCGCCGTTGGCCGCGCGCGAGCCGTAGAGCGCCGTGGCCGCCGGCCCCTTGAGCACCGAAATGGTTTCGATGTCGTCGGGGTTGATGTCGCCTGCCCCGCCGCCAAAGTCCACGGGCGCGTCGTCGTTGTCGTAGCTGCCGCCCTCGCCGCTGGGCGTGAAGTCGCTGATGATGGGCACGCCGTCGACCACAAATAGGGCAGTGTTTTTGTCGTGGCTCAGCGAGCTCTCGCCGCGCAGCACCACGCGCACACCTCCACCCTGCGACGACGACTGGTCTAAGTTCAGCCCCGCCACCTTGCCGGTGATGCTGCTTAGCCAGTTGTTTGAGCCGGCGTTGGCCAGGTCCTCGCCGCTCACCTTCGACACCGAGTACCCCAGCGCCTTCTCCGATTTCTTGATGCCCATCGCAGTAACCACCACCTCGTCCAGCGACTGGGTCTCCTCGCTCATCCTAACGTCAATGCGCTCGCGGCCTGCAACCGCTTCCTCCACGCTAATCATGCCCAGGAGCGAGAACACCAGCGTGGCGTTGTCGGGAGCCGATATGGTGTAGCTGCCTTCAACATCGGTGGTAGCTCCAATGGTCGTGCCTTTGACCACCACGCCCACGCCCGCCACGGGTTTGTCGGCCTCGTCGTGCACCGTGCCGGATATGCGGAGCGTCTTTTGCGCCGCGCTGCTCAACGGTAGTAGCAGCAGTAGTAGCAGAATCTGAAAAGTTGTCTTCATGTAGTGAAGCATAATAATTCAACAAAAATAAAAGCGAAACAAAACGAAATTAAAAACATGCAAACATACGCATAATTCGGAATAAAAAAACTGTTTTTGGAGAAAGTTTTTACAGTTTTTGCATTATTTAATACTTTGGCTTACGAAGGGCCTTACATTTCGGCTTTCGCATAGCTCATGTTTCCACGTGCTGGCGCAAAAAATCACAGCCAATACACCCGCCACGAGAAACATCCAAAAGGCCGCATTCCAGCCCTGCGACTGCGACACAGAACCCATCACAATTTTGGCCAGCACCGCATCGCCCAGCAGGTAGCCAAACAGCCCCACGAAGCCTGCCGCCGTGCCCGCCGCATTCTTGGGCACCAAGTTCAGCGCCTGAATGCCGATGAGGGCAACGGGGCCGTAGATGCAAAAACCAATTTCGCAGAGCGACACGTAAACCAGCGCACGGCACACCGCCGCCTGTTCGCAACCAAACGCCTGAGCCGCCCAGGCAGCCA
This sequence comes from Prevotellaceae bacterium, assembly GCA_031289995.1. The sequence continues at coordinate 5,603 of JAITOI010000087.1, forward strand.
GCGGAACAGCTTGCCAGTAGAGCACAATGCCAAGCAGCACCAGCCCCATGTATATCACGTTCGCGGGGGCGCAGCGACCCTTGAAAAACTTGGCCGAAATCCATCCGCAAACAATGGTGCCGAGTATGCCGGCGTAGTTGTGCAGCGAAAACGCGAGGTTGCTCTGCCCGCCGTCCATGATGCCCATCTCCTGCAAGTACACCGGCGCCCAGTCGCCAATGCCGTAGCGCACCAGGTACACAAAGGCGTTCGCAAAGGCAATCAGCCAAAGGATTTTGTTGCGAAAAATGTAGTCCACAAAAAGCCGACGAATTGGAATTTTCAGCTCCTCACCCTTGACACTTTTTTTGCCCGAAAAATCGTTGCGGTACTCGTCGATGGGAGGCAAGCCGCAGGACTGCGGAGTGTCGCGCAGCAAGCGCCAGCACACCACCGCCAGCAGCAGCGCTATCAGCGCAGGAAAAATGAAAGCCGCACGCCAGGTCTGCTCCACGCCCAGCGCCGCAAACACGAGCACGCCCGCCGTGGCCAGCAAGCCCAGCGAGCCGCTGCCCACCGTGTGCGAGGTGTTCCACACCGACATCTTGAAGCTACGCTCGTTTTGCGAAAACCAGTGCGCCATGATGCGTCCGCAGGGCGGCCAGCCCATGCCCGAAAGCCAACCCACCAGCAGCATGAAGACGAAAATGATGAGCATGTTTTGCGCAGGGCTACCAGCGCTGAACGGCGTGAAGCCTACGCCCACCATCAGCAGCGCGGAGCACACAAGACCTACCACCAAAAATTTGCGGGCGTCGCTGCGGTCGGAAACGCTGCCCATGATGAACTTGCTGAACGCATACGCAATCGAAATAGCAGAGCCGGCAATGCCCACGCTCGCCTTATCCAGCAAGCCATCGGCAATCATCCCCGGCGCCGCCAACGACAGATTTTTGCGCACCAAGTAGTAAGCTGCATAACCCAAAAATGCACCCAAAAATACCTTCAAGCGCATCCGCTTGTACGTGTCCGAAACCCGCTCTGTGTCTATCTGCGGCTTGTGCGCAGGTGGCTGAAAAAACTTCATGGATTCTTAGGTTGTGATGGTGTAAATTTTTGCCAGCTTCGTGAACTCTTCTACCTGCTGTTGCTGCCATTTTTCGTCGCGTCCCAGCTCGCCTGCAATCACCTCGGCAACTAATGGAGCAGCCTCCACAGCAGCGCGGGCATCCACGTAGAGCAGGCGCACGCGGCGTGCCAGCACGTCCTCCACGTCGCGCGCCATTTCGTGCCGCACCGCCCACACCACCTCGGCCACCGTGTAGGAATGGCGCGGGTGCAGCTTTTGCAGCAGCTCCGGCTTGGTGGACATCAGCTCGCGCACGGCCACTTCATCAGCACCGTAAATGTACAAGTAATTGCTCAGGTCGGGGTGGAGACGGTAGCCATGAATCGGCAAGCTTTTTGTCCGGCATTTTTGGGTGGCCAGCAGGCCTATGCTGATAGCTCTGTTCACCGCGTCCTCGGCCATGCGCCGGTACGCAGTCCACTTGCCTCCGGTGATGGTGATGAGCTTGTGCGGCGACACCACAATTTTGTGCCCGCGCGACATTTCCTTGGTGTTCGTGCCCTCGCCCTTGGGGGCCGCCAGCGGACGCTGACCAGCAAACACCGTCAAAACATCCGAGTAGGTGGGCGGCGTTTCGAAGTAGGGCGCGGCGGTGCTCAAAATGAAGTCCACCTCCTCCCGCAGCGGCTTCGGCTCCAGCTCGGCCAGGGGGCGCGGAATGTCGGTGGTGCCCACCACCAGCTTGTCGTGCCACGGAACAGCAAACAGCACGCGACCGTCGCTGGTCTTGGGTATCATCAGCGCACAGTCGCCACGCAAAAACTTTTTGTCGAGAACCAAGTGTATGCCTTGGCTTGGCGCCACCATCCTGGTGTGCTTGGACGAGTCCATCGACATGATGTCGTCCACAAAAATGCCGCAAGCGTTGAACACGCTTTTGCTGTTCAGCTCAAGCTCCGCGCCGGTTTCGAGGTCGGTGAATCGCACGCCCGATACGATGCCTTTTGCGTCGTGCAAAATGGCGGTGGCTTTAGCCTTGTTGAGCGCCACCCCGCCTTGCTCCACGCAGGTTTGCGCAAGGTTGACGGCCATGCGAGCGTCGTCAAACTGCCCGTCGTGGTACACCACGCCGCCCTTCAATCCTTTTTGGACAATGCCGGGCAGGTAGTCCTTCACTTTTTTTGCCGAAATGAAGCGGCTACGGCCGTAGCCGAAACCAAACGAAAGTATGTCGTAAAAAAGTAAACCAAAAAAGTAAAGAATGTTATCCCAATAGCGGTAGTTGGAAATAACAAAGGTTTGGTCTTTGACCAAGTGCGGCGCGTTGCGCTTCATGTAGCCTCGCTCGCGCAAAGCCTCCAGCACCAGCGGCACGTCGCCGCGCTGCAGGTACCTCACCCCGCCGTGCACCAGCTTGGTGCTCTTGCTCGACGTGCCTTTGGCAAAATCGTTCGCCTCGAGCAGCACCGTTTTGTAGCCACGGCTGGCGGCGTCCACCGCAATGCCTGCGCCCGTTGCACCGCCGCCAATAACAATGCAGTCCCACAACGTTTCTTTTTTCAGCCGCGCTATCATTTCATTCCGTTCCATACGTAAGAAGATTAAATAAAAAACGAAACAAAGGTAGTACAAAAAAGAAATAAAACAAAATTAAAGCCAAGATAATTTCTTTTTTTTAATGTGATTTAATCGTTTTGTCCTATGGCAATCGTGGGCAATCGCTATTTTTCATAGCGCCTCAAAAATTTTTAGCCAGCTCATTTTACCGGTGCAGGAAACGACTTGCTTCGCCCAAGATTGTAGGCCGGATAGCCCGCTGCGCCAGCCTTGCCCACGCCTTGCCGCATCAAGGCCTGCAGCTCGTTCAGATGTTTTTCGTACAGCTCGCGAGGAGTGGCGCTGTGCTGCTTGCATAGCGAGGCGGCCATGCCCACCACCTCGCCCATCATGCCGGTGGTGCGCATCACGCGCACTGTGCCCAGAGCCACGTGCGTTACGCTGATGTTGCGCCCTGCCATGAAGAGGTTGCTCAGGTTGCGCGAGTAGAGGCAGCGGTAGGGAATGGGGTAGGCGTAGATGGGAGTTTGCACAGCTACCGACTTGAACTCCTGTCCCGGAAAATGTTTGCCGTTCTTCGGGTCGGGGTAGTGCAGGTCTACGCTCCACGAGGTGGAAGCCGTGCCGTCGGGGTAGCTCACCGTGTCCAGAATGTCCTGCTCCTTGAGGATAATGTCGCCCAGCAAGCGGCGCGATTCGCGCTTTCCCGCAACGTAGGCCACCCACTCCAGCGCAAGCTGGGCGTAGGTTTCGCGCTCGTGGCTTTCGTTCTTCAAAAACGACCAGTTGGAGTACACCACCATCAAGCCGTAGTCGCGGATGCGCTCAAAGTCGCGCACTTGGTCGAGGTTCATCCCCGTTTCCCATGTCCACTCGCCGGCCTTGACTTTTTGCGCGCTCGCCTCGTTGAAGGTCAGCCCGTAGCTGAAGGCTGGGAAATCCGTTGGCTGCGCTTGCTTCGCGGCGTACCACTGCACGGAGCTACCCATGACCAGCTTGTCGGAGGTTTCGGGCGCAGTAGGCTCGCCGAACTCGTCCCTTGCCTCGCGCCCCACGGCGTAGTCGGCCCCTGCCAGCGCACCCACAGCGCCGTCGCCGGTGCAATCGGCAAACAAGGGCGCAGCAAACGTCAGCTCTGCGCCCGTTTCGATGTGCCGCGCCGTAACCGAAATGATTTTGCCATCCTTTGCCTCCACTGCAAAAACGTGGTAGCTCATAAACGCGGTTATGTTGGCTTCGCCGCTCATCAGCTCCGCTTTTTTGCTGTCCTCGTAGCGGTCGGCAGGCTTTGCGTTGCCGCCCTTGGCGGGGCTAAGCTCCTTCACAACGCCTCCCAGCTCGGGGTAGGGCGCCAGCGCCATGCGCCCGCCGAGGTGTACGCGCACCTCGCTGCTATTGTTGCCGCCCCACACCGGACGGTCGTGCACCAAGGCCACCCGTAGCCCCAGCCGTGCGGCAGAAATGGCCGCACACATGCCGGCCACGCCGCCGCCCACCACCACCAAGTCGAAAGCTCCGGCGCTTTTGGCGACAATTTTTGTTTGCCGACGACGAAAATCTATCATCGCAGCCTCGTCAACAGGCGGCGCAAAGGCGGCGTCCTGCGTGAAGTAGATGGCATCGCATCGCCCGTTGAAGCCGGTGAGGTCGCTCAAGGCCAGCTGCGTTTTGCGGCCTTTGATGTCCACCTGCGCCTCCTGCCAAAGCCACGCGCTGCCTTCGCTGCCGAAGATTTT
>JAITOI010000094.1 GCA_031289995.1 Prevotellaceae bacterium
ATGATGGCGAGCGGGTGACGGCGAGCGGGCGACAGCAACACCACTGCGAAAGTTCCGAAGGAACGCAATTTTCATAACCGCAGGCAAGCGAAGCGCAGCCTGCGGTGGCGACCAACGCGCGTCTTGCGCACGGGTAGAGACGCGATTAATCGCGTCTCTACTCCTTCGGGGCACAACTTACACCCGTGCGCGTGGCAGGACGATTGGAATAGCACCTCAAAAAAAGATTTAGTCGCCTAAGCGGTGAGTTTTAAATTTTAAATTTCAGAAATCAGAAACTAAAATCAGCGCCACGCCCAGCATCATGCCGAGCAGGAAGAGCAGCTTGCGGAGGATGTGCTGCTCGCGCAAAAAAATGGCGCCGATGGCAAACGGCACCACCACGCTGCATCGCCGCAAGGCCGACACGATGGACACCAGCGAATCGGGGTGCGACAGGGCGTGGAAGTAAACGAAGTCGGCCACCGCCAAGCACAGCCCAATGAGCGGCGCAGCCAACCGAAACACGAAGCGATTTTCGCGCCGCGTAGGCCACCACTTGAGCAGCACAAAGGGTAGCAGCACCGCCAGCATGTAGATGTTGAACCAGGCCTGCATCGTCGCTTTTGGCAGGCCGACGCGCGCCAGCAGGTACTTGTCGAAAAGCCCGCTGGTGGCCGAAAGCAGCATACCGCAGTAGAGGCACAGCATCCACCTGTTGCGAAAAAACGAAATGCTTTCGAGCTTGCCGGCTTGCGAAAAAAACCAGAAAAAAGTCATCGTTACCACCACGCCAATCCACTGCGTGACGCTGAGCGATTCGCCCAGCAGCGTTACCGCGCCAAGCAGCGTGAACATGGGCGAAATGGCGTGCGTGGGCGACACGATGGTGATGGGCAGGTAGCGCATGGCGTAGTACGATAGCACCCACGACACGCCCACGATGCCCGATTTTACAAGGGTTAGCGCGTGCTGATGCCAGGTCATGGGAGGCATGTAGAGCAGCCCCATCACGCCGGATGCGTCGGGCACAACGGCCGACAAAACAAGGATAGGCGCAAACGCCAGCGCCCCTGCAAGCGAGGCCACGTAAAGCACGGGCAGCACCGCGTTGCCCCGCAGCGCAAGCTTTTTGAGCACCTCGTAGCCGCCCAAAAGTAGCGCCGAAACGAGCGATAAAGCAATCCACATTTTTCGTTACAGGCATTAAAAAAAGGGGCAAGCACCCTACATCGCACCGCTCAACTACTTACCCTTGCTACCTTCCGGTCCTGGGGGGGTTCAGCAGGAGCTGGTCGTATAGGACTTACCCCTAAAACGGCTGCAAAAGTACAACAAGTTTTTTGTTTTGCCAAATAGTTGTACCTTTGTCGCCGTGTTTTTGCTGGTGTTTAGCGTTATTTTTAGGGAGTTATCTATGGTAAATATTTCGGTTATAGTTCCGCTGTACAACGAGGAAGAATCGCTGCCCGAATTGGCCGCGTGGATTCGCCGCGTGACCGAACAGCACAGCCTTTCGTGCGAGGTAATCATGGTGGACGACGGCAGCACCGACGGCTCGTGGAGCGTGGTGCAGCGCCTCGCGCAGGACTACGGCGGCATGGTGCGCGGCATTCGCTTTCAGCGCAACTACGGCAAAGCGGCTGCCCTATTTCAGGGCTTCGAGGCGGCGCAAGGCGAGGTGGTGGTTACGATGGACGCCGACCTGCAGGACAGCCCCGACGAGCTGCCCGAGTTCTACCGCATGGTGGTCGAGGACGGCTACGACGTGGTGTCGGGCTGGAAAAAAAAGCGCTACGACCCCATCGAAAAACGGCTCCCCAGCAAGCTCTTCAACGCCACGGCGCGGCTCGTTACCGGCATCCGGCTGCACGACTTCAACTGCGGCCTCAAGGCCTACCGCCGCAAGGTGGTCAAGAGCATCGAGGTGTACGGCGAAATGCACCGCTACATCCCCGTGCTGGCTAAGCAGGCGGGCTTCAAAAAAATCGGCGAAAAAGCGGTGCAGCATCAGGCGCGCAAGTTTGGCGTGAGCAAGTTCGGCTGGGAGCGCTACATGAACGGATTTCTTGACCTGCTGTCGGTGGTTTTCATCACGCGCTTTGGCAAAAAACCGATGCACTTTTTCGGTGTCCTCGGCACGCTGATGTTCCTCATCGGCCTCGCCATGGCTATCTACCTCGGCGCAGCCAAAATCAAGGCCCTGAGCAACGGCATACCGGCGCCGCTGGTGGCCAACAGCCCCTACTTCTACATCGGCCTCACGGTAATGGTGATGGGCACGCTGCTGTTTCTGGCAGGCTACCTCGGCGAGCTTATCGTGCGCTCGTCCGGCGACCGAAATCACTACCTCGTGGAGGAACGAACGTGATTTAAAATTTAAAATTTAAAATTTAAAATTCAGGCTAATCGCGCCTAATTCTGTAAGTTTTTTTCATTCTAAAAATTCTGATTTATGAACACCAAACAACTTCTTCCAACCATCGCCGCTGCGCTGTGCATGGCGGCAACGCTCAGCTCGTGCAGCTGGGACGACGAAAGCCAGCTCACCTACACCGTCACGCTGCTAGCGCAAGTGCAGTACGAGGGCGGGCCAGACAGCACGTTGTACCTGCTCGACGACTACGACCAAAAATGCTGGCCATCCAACGCCTCTGACCTGAAGGTTAAGCCTGCCGGAGGCTCGCGCGTGTACGTGGTGGCGCAGTACACCCAAAACGAGGTGAGGCCGGGCTACGACATCGTGCTGTACCTAACAGAGCTTCACGTCCTCGACGTGTACGACGTAACGCAGGCGGACAGTACGACCATTGCCAACGCCGCGCTCGACGACACCAAGCTGCAAACGCTATCGCTCGCATGGGTGAGCAGCCGCTACCTCAACATCGACTACCAGTTTTCCTACAAGGATAAGCCCGAATCGCACACCATCGCGCTGCTGTGCGATTCGGCCACGCTTGCCGTTTCGCCGCTCACCCTGCGCCTCGTGCGCAACAACCAGGGCGACGCTGGCTCGCTCATTGCCCGCAACATCGTTTCGTTCGACCTCGAATCGCTGCGCGGCCTTGTGCCCACCGACTCGATTGCCATCAACTTCGAGGTGTTCGAGGAGTACAAGAGCGCGCCGATACTGGTGAGGCTGGAGTACAAATTTCAGTAGCTGCGCTGATTTCAGCTTTCAGATTCACGGGAACTTGGTTGAAGTGAAAAGTTTCTCACTTCAAGTGAGAAACTTCAGCTAAATCTTTTTTTGAGGTGCTACTCCAATCGTTCTGCCGTGCGCACGGGTGTAGGCCGTGCCCTGAATGAGGCCTGTGCTCCGTGCGTAAAGACCGCGATGCATCGTTGGCTACTAAGGTGGCCTTAAAGCAATAAGGTTTTGCAATGGGTTGGGCAGCGGCAAAGAACCTCACGGCTGGTGAGCGTGGTTGGCAAACCTCATTTCAACCTAATTTTCTTCAACAAAACAA
>JAITOI010000137.1 GCA_031289995.1 Prevotellaceae bacterium
GTGTTAGGTTTGCCCCGAATGAGGTCGGTGCTCCGTGCGCAAGACACGCACATTTCTACACTTCTACCATACTGCCATCCCTACGGGATTTCCCCGTTATCAGCGCTGGCATTGTCGCACATCGCATGGTCGCATATCGCACATCGCATTGAAAATCCCGTAGGGATGGCAGTATGGTAGATAGGTAGAAACGTGCGTGTCTTGCGCACGGAGCACAGGCCTCATTCGGGGCAGGTCTTGCACCCGTGCGCACGGCAGGACGCTTGGACATGTTATCCATATCCGCCGTCGTGAATAGCATTCATCGGCCAAATTTGCGCCATCTGCTCGCCCCTCAAAAAAACTTAGGAATCGGCCTCCGCACGTGCTTCTTAAAGCGCGAGGCGGCAACGGCTATCAGCACCGCTATGCCCAAAACTACGCTCCAGCCGAAGAGCTTTTGCAGCGGGGCGAGCAGCGCGTCGTTGCCGAAGAAGAGCGCGGCGAGGTCGGGATGGGGGAGCGGCACGGAGGGGTTGATGGAGGTGCCTATCGCGGCAAGGCGCTTGGAGATTAGGCCGTCGAGGGCGTGGGTGTAGATGGCCTCGCCAAGTGGCGCGGCAATGCCGGTGCGGATGAGGCCGAGAATGGTGATGACCTGAAAGTAGTTTTTGAAGGGCGCGGTGGCCTGCGCGTACACCGTGAGCGCAATGAAAATGCTGACCTGCCCGAAGCCGCAGCAGACTTGGGGTAGGTAGAGCTTTTCGACGTTGGTGTAGGGCGTAATCAGGAAGTAAACCATTGCGAGGTAGACGACAACCATCGCCATGCCAACGAAGGTGAGCAGCTTGTGCGAGAACTTGAGGCGGGTGATGGCCTGCCACGAAAAGAGCGCGCCCAGCGCCATCCCAACAAACTTGTACCAGTCGAGCGCTGTTGAGCTCAGCTGGTCGAGGTGCAGGAAGGCGCTGGTGTAGGTGTTTTGCAGCACGGTTTGCCCGGAGAGCAGGATGTCGAGCAGCAGAAAAAGGATGAGCAGGTTGAGCAAATTTCGCGTCCTGAATGCGGCCAGCGCGAGGAAGGGATGGCGGGTGTAGGCCATTCGCCAGACGTTGGCCGCCAGCGCCAGACACGAGGCTCCAAGGGCTACGCGGATGTGTGGGGAGTTCAGCCAGTCGAGCTGCACGCCGTACTGCACCACGAATATCAGCGACAGAATAAAAATGCTCCACAAAATCATGCCCAGCCAGTCGATGCCGTAGAGCGGCATTTTGGGCATGGCGCGAAACGGGCGCATGAAGAGGTAGGCCATGGCCGCAACGCACAGCAGCAGCGCGACGGCGAGATGGTGCACGTGGTGCCAGCTGTAGTAAAAAGTGATGTAGGTGCTGGCGATGTCGAACAGGTGGATGACGCCGAGCACGACGAAGAAAACAAACGACAGGAAGACGGCGTAGTTGTAGGTGGGCGTTATGCGGGGCAGCAGGTTGGAGAAGCACTCGAAGGTGCCCCAGAGCCGCAGGAATCCGGCAGCGTAGCACACCAGCACGAGCAGGGGCACCGACTGCAAGTGCGGCACCACGAGGTTGCACAGCAGCAGCCCCAGCGCGGCCACCATCAGGCAGGTCTGGTTGGGGAAGCGGAACTTGAGGCGGAAGGCCAGCGTGAAGAACATCGTTAGCCCAACGAGCACGGCGTTGCCCATCATTTTCGTGTCGTCGGGCGTGATGGACAGCGTGCCCACCATTTCGCTCATCGACGCAAAATACATCCCGTTGGAGAACTGAAACGACACCAAAAAAAAGATGTAGAGGGCGAGGCGCAGGCCGTCGGGCACCCAGTCTTTGAAGGCGGGCAGGCGGGCGGGGTTGTTCATTGAAATTTAGATTTGTGATTTGAGATTTGAGATTTGCGATGCGGCGATTGCGGCCTCACTCTGCAGATTTTTTCGTTCGGCGAATTTTGATTTCCGCATTCATCCCCGCGCCCAGCTTGGCCAGCAGCTCGCGGTCGTTGTTTTCGGTGAACGCGATTTTGATGGGTATGCGCTGCTCCACTTTGACGAAGCTGCCGATGGAGTGGTCGGGCGAAACGGGCGAGTACTGCGCTCCGGTGGCGCTGGAAATGGCCGCGACTTCGCCCTCAAATGTCGCGTCGGGAAAGGCGTCCACCTCAATCTCCACCTTGCTTCCCATCTCGATGTGCCGGCGCTGCGTTTCGCGCAGGTTAGCCACCACCCACTTCTGCTCGCTGCTCACCACCGCCAGCAAGCTTTTGCCCGGCATCACGAGCTCGCCCTCCTGAATTGTTTTGCGCGAGGCGTGGCCGTTGCAGGGCGACACGATGACGGTGTACGAAAGGTTGAGCCGCGCGAGGCCAATCGCGGCCTGGCACACGGCAATGCTGGCATCGCTTTGCTGCAGGCGCTGCTGCTGCTCGTCGACGGTGAGCTGGGTGGACTGCTTTTGCCGCAGCATGGTTTTCACCTTGGCGCGTAGCGATTCGCAGGTGGTGCTCACGGCGTCGAACTGCTGGCGCGTGGTGGCGCCGTTTTCGAGCAGCGTTTTGTAGCGCTGGTAGTCGGCCTCGGCGTTGGCCAACAAAATTTTCACCTCCTCAATTCCCGCGTCGGTAACGGAGAGGTTGTTGTGCGTGGCCGTAATCGCCGTCTCCAGCGCGGCCTTGCCCACCAGCGCGTTTTGGTAGTCGGCTTCGGCCTGCGCCAGCCGCAGGTGGAGCTCGCTGTCCTCAATCAGCACGAGCGTGTCGCCCTTTTTGACGGCCTGAAATTCGTCGAATCCCACCTTCCGGATGAAGCCCTGCACGCGGCTCAGCACGGGCACAATGTCCTGCTGCACCTCTGCGTTGTTGCTGTACTCGCCGCCGAAGTGGATGAACAGCGAGCCCATCCAGGCCAGGCCGCAGGCGATGAGCGCGACAATGATGACGTTGGCAATTTGTTTTTTTCTTTTCTTGTTCATGGCATAAAAAAATATAGTGAAATTTTAAAGAGTTCCCGAAAAATACTTGAGCTTGTAGTAGCAGTACACGATGCTGATTTGCGCGTTGACCAGCTGCAGCTCGGCGTTGAGCTGCTGCGTGGAGGCGTCGAGCAGGTCGGTGATTAGCGCCAGGTCGTTGGCGTAGCGGTAGCTCACGAGCTGGTAGTTTTGCTGGGCGAGCGCCAGGCTGAGCTGCTGCGTGCTGAGCTGCTGGTAGGCCTCCATGTAGCGGATGTGGTCGGTGTGCAGGGTGAGCTCGATTTGCTCCTTGGCGGCCTCGTACTGCTCCTGCGTGCGGTGGATGGCGAGCTGGCTTTTGCGCACCGCGGTGCCGGACTTGTAGAGCGAGGCGATGCGGTAGCTCAGGCCAAGACCCGCGTACCAGTAGGCGTAGTTTTTGTTCTTCACGTCGACGTCGATGGTGATAGGCCCCATCAGGTAGCTGTTGGCCACGAATGCCAGCTGCGGCAGGCGTTCGGCGCGCACCATTTTATCCTGCTGCCGGTTCATGCTCACCGCCAGCTGCTGCTGTTGCAGGGCGGGCGAGTGGTCAACGGCGAGCGACTGCCAGTAGCCCGCGTCCTCCGTTGGCAAGGCTTGGCGGAGCAGCGAGGTGTCAGGCTCAAGCCTTGTGCTGGCGGGCATTCCCAGGGTTGTAACGAGCTGAGCGTTGAGTATCGCGAGCGTGTTTTGCAGCTGGGTTTTGCAGAGCTCGAGCTGGGATAGGAGCAGCTCGTAGCGGGTGATGTCGTTCTTGAGCGCCACGCCTGCGCCCTCCTTCACCTGCATATCCTTGAGCAGGCGCTGCGCTTGCTCGATGTGGGTTTCGTAGACGCGCAGCAGGTTGCGCTGCTTGAACAGGTCGAGGTAGTAGCCCACGAGCATGAAGCGGACTTGGCCGCGCTCCAGGCTGAGGTTGAGCTGGGCGTGTTGCTCCTGCAGCTTGGCCAGCTCGATGCCGCTGCGCACCGCGCCACCAGCCCAAATGACCTGCTGCACCTCCAGCGAAAAGTTGTTGCCGAAGGGCGGAATGGGCGCGCTCATGCCGTTCGTAAAATTTCTATCCCACAGGTAGCCGTCGCCCAGGTAGCTGAGCGAGAGCGAGGCCTTGACCTCCGGCAGGCGCCCGTTTTGCGCCATCCGCACAGCTTCCTGCGCCTCGCGGATGCCCGTCGCCGCGGGCTTCAGCAGCTTGCTGTTTTGGTCGGCAAGCGCAAACATTTC
>JAITOI010000097.1 GCA_031289995.1 Prevotellaceae bacterium
TAGTGCGGCGGAAGGTTGGTGCTGTAGGCGGTGTCGTCGAACACGCGCAGCGTGCCTGCCACCATATTGTTGGGCTGATTGCTTTCCATTATTTCTTGGTTTTTGGGGTTTGTCAAAACGGCGGAATGCCGTGCTTTTTCTTGGGCAGGTTGGAGTTTTTGTTGACCGATACGCGCACGGCGTGGAGCAAGAATTTGCGCGTGTCGCGCGGGCTGATGACCGAGTCGATGTAGCCCTTGGATGCCGCCACGTAAGGGTTGGCAAATTTTTCGCGGTACTCGGCGACCTTCTGCCGCCGCATTTCTTCGGGGTTTTCGGCCTCGGTGATTTCCTTCTTGAAGATGATGTTGGCTGCGCCCTCCGGCCCCATCACTGCGATTTCGGCGTTGGGCCAGGCAAACACAAAGTCGGCGCGGAGGTGGCGCGAGTTCATCGCGATGTAGCCGCCGCCGTAGGCTTTGCGCAGGATGACGGTCATTTTTGGCACCGTTGCCTCGCTGTAGGCGTAAAGCATTTTTGCGCCGTGGCGAATCACGCCGGCGTGCTCCTGGTCAACGCCGGGCAGGTATCCGGGCAGGTCTTCGAGGGTAACAATGGGGATGTTGAAGGCGTCGCAGTAGCGGATAAATCGTGCGGCCTTGTCGGCCGAATCGCAGTCGAGCACGCCCGCCATCACCATCGGTTGGTTGGCCACAAAGCCCACCGTTTCGCCGTTGAGCCGGCCAAAGCCGATGACAATGTTGGCCGCCCAGAGCTCCTGAATTTCGAAAAAATCGGAGTCGTCCACCACGGCACGGATGACGTTGCGCACGTCGTAGGGCTGGGTGGCATCTTCGGGCACGATGCGGTCGATGTGGTACTCGGCCTTCGGCTCGCGCGGCTCGAAGGGGAGCGCCCGGCGGCCGTTGTGCCAAGGGATGAAGGTGATGAGCCGCTTGATTTGGTCGAAGCACTCCTGCTCGCTCCGCGCGAAGAAATGCGCGTTGCCCGTCAGCTCGCTGTGCACGCGCGCGCCGCCCAGCTCCTCCATCGAAATTTCCTCGCCCAGCACCGTTTTGATGACCTCCGGACCAGTGATGAACATCTTGGAAATATTTTCGACCACGAACACGAAATCGGTCAGGGCTGGCGAGTACACCGCACCGCCCGCGCAGGGGCCAAGGATGACGGAGATTTGCGGAATGACGCCGCTGTTGAGCGTGTTGCGAAAAAAGATTTCGCCGTAGCCAGCTAGCGAGTTTACGCCCTCCTGGATTCGCGCACCGCCGCTATCGTTGATGCCGATGAGCGGCATTCGCATGCGCAGCGCGTAGTCCATAATTTTGGTAATTTTGCGGGCGTGCATCGAGCCGAGCGAGCCGCCTGCCACCGTGAAGTCCTGCGCAAAAATGGCCACCGACGAGCCGTAAATCATTCCGGTGCCTATCACCACACCGTCGCCCGCCAGCTTCTTCGTTTCCATCCCAAAGTCGTGCACGTCGTGCTCCACAAACAAGTCGTACTCGTGAAACGAGCCTTCGTCGAGCAGCAGCAGTATGCGCTCGCGGGCGGTGAGCTTGCCCATATCTTTTTGCTTCTGGATGGCCTTTTCGCCGCCGCCCAGCTGGGCTTCCTCCACCCGCTTTTGCAGCTCTTCTACCTTCTGATTTTGCATAAACACAATGTTTTTTTTGGGTTCATAATTTGTGCGTCTCACATCGAAAAAATGGGCTGCAAAGGTAGCAAAATTGCGTACACTTTTGCAGGTTATCTACAAAAGGCCTACCTTTGCAGCCGCAAAAGCCGGTGGAATGCACAAATAAAACGCGCAAGCTCACCGCTATATTGTGAGTCGACTTAGTGTTTACGATAGCAAAAATTTAATTCTTGATGACGCGAGGCAACCAACTTTTCAGCCCGAACACCCTGCTACTTTTGGCCTTCGTCGCGCTCGCGCAGCCCGCGCTGGCGCAACGTTTTTGGTCAACCAGCGACAAGAGCGAGGCCGATGCCGCCCTCTACATGCAGCAGAACGTCCGCACGCCGCGCCTGCCCGAAAGCCTTGAGCTGGCCGGCGAGCAGGTGCCGCTCCAGTACTTCGACGTGCGCGAAAGCCTCGAGCGCGAGCTGACGATAAACGCCTTCTGGCACTCGCAAGCGGTGAACATGCTCAAGCTGGCGCACCGCTACTTTCCCACCATCGAGGCGCTGCTGCGAATGCACAACGTGCCCGACGATTTTAAGTACCTCTGCGTGGCCGAGAGCGGGCTGCAGCAGGCCGTTTCGCCGATGAAGGCTGTCGGCTTTTGGCAGCTGCTACCGCACACCGCCAAGGAGCTGGGCCTTGAGGTGAACGACGAGGTGGACGAGCGCTACCACGTGGAGCGCGCCACCGTTGCCGCCTGCAAGTACCTGCACAAGGCGCACGACACCTTTGGCAGCTGGACCATGGCGGCAGCCTCGTACAACATGGGCGTCAACGGCCTGCGGCAGCAGGTGGTGCGCCAAAAATCGCTCTCCTACTACGACATGAAGCTCAGCGACGAAACCACGCGCTACCTGTTTCGCATCCTCGCCCTCAAGCTCATCCTCTCGAACCCGCAGCAGTACGGCTACCACCTGCGCGAGGACGAGCTCTACCCGCCGTTCCGCTACAAGGAAATTATTGTGAACACCGCCGTCGAAAGTTGGGCCGACTTTGCCGCACAGTACGGCACCAACTACAAAATGCTCAAGCTGCTCAACCCTTGGCTGCGCGAGCCTTTCCTGAAAAACAAGGCGAGAAAAACGTACTACGTGAAGGTGATGGAAGAGGGGTTTAGGGAAAAAAAATAATTTGAAAAATCATCAGCTATGAGCCAACCCAGCTACTTCGGAAACCAGCGCGTGTGGGCGCTGTCGGACGTGGCCAGAGCCGCGAAGCGAGCCATCGAGGAGCGATGCGTGCAGGAGCTGTACGTGCAGGCCGAAATCGCGAAGCTAAACCACTTCACGTATTCGGGGCACTGCTACCCCGATTTGGTCGAGAAAAAAGATGGCAAAGTTGTTG
>JAITOI010000119.1 GCA_031289995.1 Prevotellaceae bacterium
AGAGCGCCGTCTTTGATAAAATCTTGCGCCAGCAGCGTGCTATCCTTGAAAAACTTGTTGAGCTTGCCCTGGGCGATGCCTTCGAGCATGTTGGCGGGCTTGTTGGCCAGCTTCGGGTCGAGCTTCATTTGCTCGCGGGCAATCTGCAGCTCCTTTTCCACCACGGTCGGCGGGCAGTCGGCTTTGCTCACCGACACCGGCTTCATCGCGGTAACCTGCATGGCAATATCCTTGCCCACCTGCAGGTCTACGGCTTTGCTGAAGGCCACCAGCGCCGAATCCTTGCCGGTCATGTGGTTGTAGGGCACCAGCTGGGCTGCTTCGAGCTTTTCGTAGCAGGGAACTTGGTGCTTTTCGCCGGTTTTGCCGGTCTGCTGCGAAATCAGGTCGCTCACGGTGAAGTCGCCGACTTTTATGTCCATCAGCGCGGCCACGTCAGCCGGAAGATGTGCCAGCGCGGCGGTGGCTATTTGGTTGGCCAATGCCTGAAATCCGGCTGTTTTGGCCACAAAATCGGTTTCGCAACCAAGGCACACGAGGATACCCTTTGTGCCGTCGTCCGAAACTTTGGCCATCACTGCGCCCTCCTTCGTTTCGCGGTCAGCGCGCTTGCTGGCCACCAGCTTACCCTTTTCGCGGATTATTTCCTGCGCACGCTCATAGTCGCCGTTAGCCTCTTCGAGCGCCTTTTTGCAGTCCATCATACCGCTGCCCGTCATTTGGCGCAGCTTGGCTACATCCGATGCTTTTATTTCCATTTTCTTTTCTTTTTTCTTGCTAAAAATTTTACTCCGTTTTTTCCTTATCCTTGTCTATCCTTGGCTTGCGTGCCCGCAGGCGCGAGTTCTTTTTGACCGATACCTGCTCTTCGGTTTCGTCGGCCACGATGCTTGTCGTCTCGTCCTTATCCTTGTCCAGCTTGCGCTCCTCAATGCCTTCGGCAATGGCGTTGCACACCACCTCTATCACCAGGGCAATCGACTTGGCCGCGTCGTCGTTGGCGGGTATCACGAAGTCGATGGGCGTGGGGTTGCAGCAGGTGTCCACCATCGCAATGACGGGGATGTTGAGGCGGTTGGCCTCGTGCACGGCGTTGGCCTCTTTGATGATGTCCACCACAAAAATGGCGGCGGGCAGGCGCGAGAGGTCGGCAATGCTGCCAAGGTTTTTCTCGAGCTTGGCGCGCTGACGGCTAATCTGCAGCTTCTCGCGCTTCGAGAGGTTGTCGAAGGTGCCGTCGGTGGCCATCTTGTCGATTTGCGACATTTTTTTCACCGACTTGCGGATGGTCGGAAAGTTGGTCAGCATCCCGCCCGGCCAGCGCTCAGTAACGTAGGGCATGCCTACCTTCGCGACGCATTCGGCCACGATGTCTTTGGCCTGTTTTTTGGTGGCCACAAAGAGTATCTTGCGCCCCGACTTGACAATCTGCTTGAGCACCGACGATGCCTCGTCGAGCTTAATCGCGGTCTTGTGCAGGTCGATGATGTGAATCCCATTTTTCTCCATAAAAATGTAGGGCGCCATCTTGGGATTCCACTTGTGCTTCAGGTGGCCGAAGTGTACTCCTGCTTCGAGGAGCTGCTCGTAAGTTGTACGTGCCATTGAAATTTTTGTTTTTTTTGTTTATGTTTAAAATTACTTTTAACGTCTTTCGGCAACCGGCAAGTAGCAACGCTTTTTGCGTTAGTCTTGCCGATTTTTTCGCGGCCAAACAACCACCCGGTAGCTGCTCTCTGCGAGCAGGTCTGCGTGGTTTTTTTATTTGCACCGTGCAATGCTCAAAGCCTTGCCCAACGCCGCGTGCAGCGACATTAGGCAGGGCAAAATTTTTCGGTTAACGCTTGCTGAACTGGAAGCGCTTGCGTGCTCCCGGACGTCCGGGTTTCTTGCGCTCCACCTCGCGCGAGTCGCGGGTGAGCAATCCGTTCGACTTGAGCACGGGGCGGAAGGTTTCCTTGTCCACCTCGCACAAAGCGCGGGCAATAGCCAGCCGCAGCGCACCAGCCTGACCGGTAACGCCACCTCCATCGAGGTGCACCTTGATGTCGTACTTGCCCTCGTTGCCGGTAACCGACAGGGGCTGCATCACCACATACTGCAAAATGCCCGACGGAAAGTAGTCGGTCAGCTCGCGCTTGTTGATGGTAATTTTTCCGCTTCCAAGGCTCATGTAGGCACGAGCCACGGCGGATTTTCTGCGTCCAATAGTATGGATTACTTGTGTAGCCATGTGTTTTTTTATGTTGTCTTACCTGATTTCACTTATTTTGACCAAGGTTGGTTTTTGCGCCTCGTGCGGATGCTCGGAACCCGCGTACACGTGGAGGTTGCGGAACAAGGCTGCGCCCAGCCGATTTTTGGGCAGCATCCCCTTCACGGCATGTTCCAGCACGCCGTAGGGTTTCTTTTTCAGCAGCTCGGCAGGCGTGGTAAAGCGCTGGCCGCCGGGATAGCCGGTGTAGCGCACGTACTGCTTGTCGGTCATCTTGTCGCCGGTGAAGCGAATTTTTTCGGCGTTGATGATAATCACGTTGTCGCCGCAGTCAACGTGGGGCGTGAAGCCGGGCTTATTTTTGCCGCGCAGCATGTAGGCCACCGAAGCAGCCAAGCGGCCTACAACCTCGTTTGTAGCGTCCACCACAACCCAATTTTTTTGTACCGTCGCAACGTTTTGCGACACGGTTTTGTAGCTCAATGTGTCCATTTATATGTTTGAATATTAACAATTTAGCCAAACGAAAAACGTTCTTTCCCCACTTTTATGGGGGTGCAAAGGTAGCTCTTTTATTTGGTTTGCCAAAAAAATATCTTGCTTTTCTTGCAAAAAAAAGATAAAATAAAATTATTTAACATTTTACAACATGTGTTCAAAGCGCTGTTCGTATGTAAATTGGTAGTTATTCGAAAATTTCGACCTCAAAAATTCGCTTCCAATTTTTTCCGGTGAGCCAAAAATGGCTGGTTCGTTCGTCGTAGGCAATGCCGTTGAGCACGTCGGTGTGGCGGTCGCGCAGGGCGGCAGGCAGCAGCTGCGGAAGGTTGAGAATCCCTGTAACCACGCCGCTTGCCGTGTCGATGCGCGCAATGAAATTTTCGCCGTACACGTTTGCCCATAGCTCGCCGCGCACCAGCTCCAGCTCGTTGAGGTTGCGCAGCAAACCCTTGTCAGTCCTCACGTGCAGCGTTTTTTGCAGGCTCATGTCGGCGGGCGAAAGAAATTTTATTTGGCTGCTGCCGTCGCTCATGATGAGCCGTTGGCCATCGGTGGTAAGCCCCCAGCCCTCGCCTGCGTAGCTCATGGATGCTAAGGATTCGAGGTTGTCGAGGCGGTAGATGAAGCAGGTTTGCTCGCGCCACGTGAGCTGAAAAATCAGGCCGTTGAACACGCACATGCCCTCGCCAAAATATTTTCGCGCCAGCGGACGGTTCGTAATGGCAGCGCCGGTTTGCGGGTCGAGCTTGCGCAGGGCAGACTGGCCGTACTGTCCGATGCTTTCGTAGAGCTCGCCGTTGTAAATTTGCAGGCCTTGCGTGTAGGCGTAGCTATCGTGCGGATAGCTGCCGACTACCCGATAGCGCAGCTGCTTGGGAGCCTTTACCGGCGGGGCTTGCGCGTTGCACGCGAGGGCGAAAATTACGAAAAAAATTGATGCTACTTGCTTCATTTTTGGTTGCGAAATTGGGCGGCAAAGGTAGTGAAAAAAGAGGAATGGCAACCGCACCAAAATTTAAGCGTTTTGCATGGCGCACGGAATGCAGGCGGTGTCGCTCATAGCAAAAAAAATGTTTTTACCAAATATTTTAATGTAAAATAACAAATAAATTAATTGACAATAATGTATTGGCAATCAGAATTATGTAAACATCGGCAAGGAGGGTTAAATTTTTTGAGGCGCTATTCTAAGCGTCCTGCCGTGCGCACGGGTGTAGGTTATTCCACGAATGAGACCTGTGCTCCGTGCGCAAGACCGCAGATGTGTTGCCGTCCGCAGGCTACGCTACCGCTTGCCTGCGGTTATGAAAATTACGTCCCTTTCGGGACTTGCAGCAACATCGCACATAGACTCTGGCATTGTCGCATATCGCATTGTCACATATCGCACATCGCATAATCGCACATCGCATTTTGCATTGTCGCATATCGCATATCGCATAATCGCATATCTATTTTGCACTACCACATTTTTTTCCTATTTTTGCCCCGCAGTTGCAAGGTGCCGCTGCACAACAAAATTCGCTGTAACGCTATGGATATTAGTAAAGCAAAAGAGGTTATTGCCGCAGGTAAAGGCA
>JAITOI010000221.1 GCA_031289995.1 Prevotellaceae bacterium
GAAATTGATACGCGCAAAAAGATTATCCTAAAATTGCTAAACGCGCAGGGAAAACTCAGCGACGAGCTGCGCAACAAAATTGAGCCATGCTACGTTATGGCAGAGCTCGAAGACCTCTATTTGCCCTTTAAGCCAAAGCGCAAAACCCGCGCCACCATTGCCCGCGCGATGGGTTTAGCTCCGCTTGCCGATGCGCTGGTGGCGCAATCGTTTGTGCCGGTTGGAAAGCTGGCGCAAAAATTTTTGACGGATGAAGTGCCAAGTATCGACGAGGCATTGGCTGGCGCCCGCGATATTGTGGCCGAGTGGGTGAGCGAGAATGAGCGTGCCCGGGGTCGAGTGCGCAACTTGTTTGAGCGTGAGGCTAGCATTGCGTCGAAGGTGATAAAAGGAAAGGAGGAGAGGGGCGACAAGTACGCGAACTACTTCGACTACAGCAGGCCTCTGTGCAAGTGCCCATCGCACGCGCTGCTTGCCATGCGGCGTGGCGAGGCGGAGGGATTTTTGCGGGTAACTATCGCGCCGCACGACCACGAGGTTGCAGTGCAAGCTCTCGAAAATTTGTTCGTAAAAAACGACAGCGAATCGGCTGCGGAACTTCGCACCGCCATTGCCGACAGCTACAAGCGCCTGCTGGCGCCAAGCATCGAAAATGAAATGGCGACAATAACGAAAGATCAAGCTGACGAGGCCGCCATCCGCGTGTTTGCCGACAACTTGCGACAGCTACTTTTGGCTGCGCCGATTGGGCAAAAGAATGTGCTCGCCATCGACCCAGGTTTTCGCTCGGGATGCAAGCTGGTGTGCCTCGACGCGCAAGGAAACTTGCGCCACAACGACACTATTTTTCCTCACCCTCCCATTGAGGACAGGTTGGCGGCAGCAAGAAAAATTGCCTCACTCGTGGAGCAGTACAAGATAGAGGTGGTGGCCATTGGCAACGGCACTGCGGGTCGCGAAACGGAGGAGTTTGTACAAAATCTTTCGCTCGACCGCAAGGTGCAGGTGTTTGAGGTGAGCGAGGATGGCGCGTCCATCTACTCGGCATCGCCGCTGGCACGCGAAGAATTTCCTGAGTACGACGTAACCGTGCGCGGGGCAATTTCCATTGGCCGTCGCCTGATTGACCCGCTGGCTGAGCTGGTAAAAATTGACCCAAAAAGCATCGGCGTAGGGCAATACCAGCATGACGTGAACCAAACGAAGCTCAAGCATAGCCTTGAGCAAACGGTGGAAAGCTGCGTCAACCTTGTGGGCGTGAATTTGAACACTGCCAGCAAGCATTTGCTGGCCTACGTATCGGGTTTGGGAAGTCAGCTGGCGCAAAATATTGTGGACTGGCGCAAAGAAAATGGTGCCTTTGCCTCGCGCAGCCAGCTCCGCGAGGTTTCGCGGCTTGGCGTAAAGGTTTTCGAGCAGTGCGCAGGCTTTCTGCGCATCGGCAACGCCGCCAACCCGCTCGACGGTAGCGCGGTGCATCCCGAAAATTACCATGTGGTTGAAAAAATGGCGCAAGACCAAAATTGCACCGTGAGCGAGCTGCTGCAAAGCGAGGAAAAGCGAAAGCAGATTGACGTGCAGCGCTACGTGAGCGGCACGGTGGGACTTCCCACATTGGCCGACATTATGCGCGAGCTGGCAAAGCCCGGCCTCGACCCCCGTAAGCCGGCCAAGGTATTTGAATTTGCGCATGACGTTCACCGTATCAGCGACCTGAAAACGGGAATGGTGCTGCCCGGAATTGTTACCAACGTTACCAACTTTGGCGCGTTTGTTAACATTGGCGCAAAAAAAGATGGGTTAGTGCACGTGTCGCAGCTCCCCAAGCCTAACACAGGCGACCCCACGGCTGCGGTAAAGCTCCACCAGCATATCATGGTGCGCGTGCTCGACGTGGACATTTCGCGAGGATGGATAAAGCTATCGATGAGAGATTTGCAAGATGGAGTTGGGGGTAGCGCAACGTAAAGACCGCATCGGGCATTTGCCAAAATCCATAGCAGCAATATAGAGGCCTTACTTCTTTTTTCTAAAAGCGGTAGCACCCCCTTCGACATCCCGATGGCAAATGCCAAAACCGTAAAAAGAGCACAAAAATCGCCTCTGGCATTTGCCAAATATGACAAAAAGTCATAAAAACAACTTCTGGCATTTGCCAGAACCGTAAAATGAACACGAAAACACCTTCTGGCATTTGGAATTCGGACGAAAAGACAGTTGAAATAGGTTCTGGCATTTGCCAGAAGTAGAAAATGAACACAAAAATAGATTCTGGCATTTGCCAGAAGTAGAAAAAGACCAAAAAATACGAGTTTTCCAAAATCCAAAAACGTAAATTTAGGATAAAACGCCTTTCTGCAATTTTTCTCAATGTATTATTAACCAAAAAATCAAAAAAATCATGTTTACGAAAATCACATCGCTGCTGCTGTTATCTGCAGCGGCATTGCCGCAGGTCTTCGCTGCTGGCAAAGAGTTCAAAATCTCTGTGGCAAACCCCACATCGGCGGTTGTTACAGAGGTAGTAGAGGCTGCCGTGCCAGCTTCGGCAGGCGATTTCGCCTCGCTTGCCTTGTACAACGCCAAAGGGGAGGCTGTGGGCTACCAGCCGATGCTGGCGGAGCGGAAAATTGCCTTTGTCGCCACCGTGCAGGCAAAGGCTGATGAGGTTTTTACGCTCAAAAGCGGCAAACCGCAGCTGCCGCAACCGCTAACCTACGGCCGAATAGTGCCCGAGCGCTTGGACGATTACGCTTGGGAAACGCCGTACAGCGCCTGGCGAATGTACAGCACGACGCTGCTCGACAAGGAACCCAACACGAGCAATGGAATTGACATGTGGTGCAAGCGCATAGGCTCGCTCATGGTAGATTCGCTCTACGCCATCTCCAAGAATGGCGGCCGCTACCACAACGAGCACTCCATGGGCGGCGATGGCTATCAGGTTGGAGGCCAAACGCTTGGTTGCGGTGGTGTGGCGGCATTTTCCAACAACAAATTGTGGCTGCATAAGCCATTCGACACCTGCTACACGGTGCATAATGGCCCCTACCGTACTGAGTTTGTTTTGGTATATCGCCGCGTGGAGGTGGAGGGCGACTTTTACACCAAAACCGTTCGCATTACGGCCTCCGCTAACAGCCTGCTTTGCAAAGCCGTTGTGAAGTACGAGGGCAAGGCAAAGCCGATGCAGCTGGCAACAGGACTTTTCCTCCACAAGGCAACGGGAGGCGTTCCCTACCTTAGCCGCAGCGGTGGACGTATTGCCTACGCCGAAAAAAATAGTGAAGGCACATGGACTACACCATTTCGATACTTCGAGGGCATTTATATTCCGAACAGCAGCTCCGTTGGTTTCATCTACGACAACCACCTAATGCTATCTGCCGACTATACGCCCAACACCGAATTTACCTACTACTTTGGCGGCACCAACAGCCTCAATTCCGCCGCTCAGATTACTACCGACAACGGCTGGTTTGATGCAATTGATAAATTCGCGCCGGAGCAATTGGTGGTGAAGTAGGGCTAAAAATATAGCCTATTAAGCTATATAG
>JAITOI010000092.1 GCA_031289995.1 Prevotellaceae bacterium
ATTTCCACCGTGCCGTTCACGTTGTACTTGCTGAGGTCGATGCTGTCGAACGGGATGGTGTCGGTAAACACGAAGCGGAATCCCGCGTCGAAGGCGAGCGGCACGTCCACGTCGTAGTGCATTTTGAAGGTGTCGTCCTGCACGCCGGCGAGGTAAATTGTGTGTGCGCCTTGGTTGTTGTCGATGCGTGGCGTGGCGCTGATGACCACCGAGTCGGGCACGCTTTTGATGATGTCCACCACGTTGATGTTTACCAGCTCGTAGTCCTCGTAGCCTGGCGGCAATACTCCGGTGCCGGTCATGTAGATGTGCGAGGTGGCGGGAAGGCCAATGCCGGTGGCGGCTGCGATGTGCATCTCGTCCGATTCGATGTTGCCCATACCGTCGCCCACCGCAAGGTCAATCGTGAGCGGCACGCTGAGCGGGTTGACCACGACAAAGGCAATGCCCGGGCTTTGCAGCGCAAGGTTGACGCTGTCGCCGCGCAGCAAGTCGGGCAGGTCGAGCGGGAACGAGAAGTGCTGCGCCTCCACCACGTTGTCGGCAAGGCAGGCCGTAACGCTGTAGGGCTTCAGCTGTCGCTCGTGCAGCTCGAAGTTGAACTGAAATTTGGTGGCCAAAATTTCGTGCAGCAAGCGATTTGCCCACGTGCGTTTCGGCGCCAGCACAATAGTTCCGCCCGCCATCGAAATGTTGTCGTCAATGAGCATCACCGGCTCGGTGCCGCTCAAGGTGCCCGTATTGATGTCGAGCTTGGCGAGCCGCAGCGAGTCGTGGAACACCTCGCGTCCGAACGTTTGCGTGGCCTGCAGGTGGTATGTCCAGCGCTCGGTGGCGGGGTCTTTTGTCAAGTTATTTTGCTCCTCGGCAAACTGCAATACCTTCGGAAACTCGATAGGAATTTCGCCGCTCTGCACGTCAAACGGCAGGCCTGAGCTGAACACCGAGAAGGCCAGATAGCTGGCGCTGCCAAAGTCCACCTCGTTGACGCAGGTGATTTGCGGCGGTATGTCCACCAGCCCGCTCGCCACCTCGTAGGCGTTACCGTCCACCGGAACCTCGATGGGCTTGGTGGTTACCTCCACGTCTTTGAATTTTAGCTCGCCGGCGATGTTGAATTTTAGCGGCATTGATGGGGTGTCGCTGACCAACAACAACTCCGCGTTTGGAAGGTTTTGTAGCGAGTAGCTGAGCCTGGTGGATATGCTGTCGTGGAGCTTGATAGAGTCCTGAAAATTTGTCTTCAAGCTCTTCACGTAAAAGTTGAGCACCACCGAATCCTTGTCGGTAACCGGACAGTTGGCCAGCAGCACCTCTCCGTCGATCAAATTTTCGTAGTCCTTCGTTGGGCTATTCAGGTTTAGCGCCAGCTGAAATACGGACGGGAATTTGATGGCGAGGAGCTTGATGGTATCGCGGAAGCCGTAGCCCTCAAGGTCGCTGCTATTGCCCACGCCAATGGTACTGTGCATGCCTGTCAGGTCGATGGTGAAGCTCACGAGGCTACCGTTGCCGCTGTTGCCGTCATAGTCGCCGAAAGCAATTTCGTGGATGATGTTCACCTGTTCCGGAAATTCATCGGCACCAAAATTGACGTCAAACGTCGTGCTGCTGGTATCCTGTGCTGTTATTGTGAATGCGATCGGCAAGAACCCCATCCCTGGTAGCATCGGCGGAAACTGTGGGAGCTTCACGCTTGCGCCCATGTCCGGCGGGCTGACAATATCGATAGATTCTTCCAGGTCCACGTCGATGTCGATGTCCACGCTGTCGTGGCTGGAGTTGGCGGGAATGGTGAGCGTGAGGTCGAAGGTGGGCATGGCCAGAATGTGCTCGCCGCTCATCTTCATCGAGTAGGAGCCGTCGTCGTTGAGCACGAGCAGGCCGCTGTCGAGGCTGCCCATGAGCTTGGGGTCGTCGAGCCGGAGGGTGTCGGTGCTGCCGAGCCAGAGGTCGAAATTGGCGTGCACGTTGAGCTGCTTGTTGATGGGCTTGGTGAGGTCAAACTCCTTGTCCATACAGGCCTCAACGCCGATGAGCAGGGCGATAATCAGGCCTGCGCGTTGGGCGATTTTGGAAGAATACGGTTGCGGTGACATGGCTGTTTGGGGTTAGTGTTTTAGGCGAGGTTGAGGTTTTTTTCGATGAGCTGGATGAGGGTGTGGATGATTTTGATGTGCAGCTCCTGCACGCGGTCGGCGTAGCCGTCGTGCGCCACGCAGATGCTCAGGTTGGCCATTGGCGCCAGCTTTCCGCCGCTGCGTCCGGTGAGCGCGACCACCGTCAAGCCCTGCGCCCGCGCGGCTTCAGCGGCGTGAACAATGCTGGGTGAGTTGCCGCTGGTGCTGATGGCGAGCAGCACGTCGCCCCTGTTTCCGAGGGCTTCTACGAAGCGCGCAAACGCGCGGTCGAAGCCGTAGTCGTTGGCCACGCAGCTGAGGTGCGAGGGGTCGCTGGCGGCAATGGCAGGCAGGGCGCGGCGGTCGTTGCGGAAGCGTCCCGACAGCTCCTCGGCGAAGTGCATGGCGTCGCACATGGAGCCGCCGTTGCCGCAGCTGATAATTTTTCCGCCTGCGGCAATGCTGGCCGACATGAGCTTGGCAGCCTCCGCCACGCGCGCAATATTTTCTTCGCTTGCCGCAAAATTGTGTAGCACCAGCGCGGCTTCGGAGAGGTTGGCTTGGACTTGTTCGAGGTTGGTCACGATTGAGAAATTAAAAAGTTTTATGGCCTACACATGGCCGGTTTAAGGGCTGTGGGGCTTGTGAAAATCGGGCGCAAAGGTAGGAAAAAATGGTGGATGGGGACATGTTTTTTTCCCAACCGCTGGTCGAATCAAAAATTAAGCATTACCTTTGCGCCGATATTTTTTCTACATCAACATCTTAATCCCCAAAAAAAAATGAAAGAGAACCAACATGTGCAATCCATCCCGCAGTCGGTGCTGGAGCAGCTGAAGACCTTGCTTCGCGAGATTCTCGCCATCCTCTCTCCCTACGCTCTTGCGCTCACCC
>JAITOI010000112.1 GCA_031289995.1 Prevotellaceae bacterium
AGAGCGTTCATGAGCGAAGCATTGTCGGTGTAAGCTTCCGTGTTGAAGGCGAGGTCGAGCACCGGATACTCTATCCAATCCTTCTCCAAATCGTAGATGATCAGCCCCTCGAAGAGCTCTTTTTGGCCGAGAAAAAAGGCCTTGAGCGTGCTCAAAAAAAGGCTCTTCCCGAAGCGCCGCGGGCGGCCGAGAAAGTTAGGACGCCCGTCTTTTGCTAAGCGGTAAACGTAGGCCGTTTTGTCCACGTAGAGAAACTTTGAGCTGCGCAATTTCGCAAAATCTTGAATGCCAATGGGCAGGTTGCGGGTGGGGTCGAAGTTGAGGATGTCATTCATGGCTTGATGCGTTTAGAAGGTGGGCGCAAAGGTACAAAAAATTGGCAACAAATTTACTCCCAATCCACCTGCCCGCTCACGCCCAACTTTTCGAGCATTTGCGCCATCCCCACGGCATCTTCGGACACAATGAGCAGCTTGTCGTTGGCCTCAAGGGTGGTGCCGCCGTAGGGCGTGATGTACTTGTCGCCGCGAATGATGAGCGATATGGCCACGCGCGGCGGCACGCCCAGCTCCACCAGCGGCACGCCCAGCGCCTTGGAGCTGTGCGGCATCACCACCTGCACAAACTTCGACTTCACGTTGTCGTGGTCGCCGAGGTCGATGTCGATGGATATTTTGCGCCGCTGGCGAAGCGGCTCGGACACACCAAACAGCTTGGCCGCGTAGGACAGCGTGGCGCCCTGCACCAGCACCGATACGGCCGAAATGAGGAAGACAATGTTGAAGATGACGTGCCCTTTTTCAAGCCCTGCCACCAGCGGAAACGTAGCAAACACAATGGGTACGGCACCCTTAAGCCCCACCCACGACACGAAGAGCTGGTTCTTGAACGGGATTTTGAGCGGCAGCAGCGAGAGGAACACGCTTAGCGGACGCGCCACCAGCATTAGGAATGCGGCGATGAGCAGCGCCACGCCGATGAGCGGAATGAGGTGGCGCGGAGTAACCAGCATGCCCAGCACGATGAAGATGGCGATTTGCATCAGCCAGGCCATGCCATCGAAAAATTTGGCGATGGAATTTTTGTGGATGAGCTTCTGGTTGCCGAGGTACAGCGCACACACGTAGATGCTCAGGAAACCGTTGCCGTGCGCGAGGTTGGTGAGCGAGTAGGTGAGCAGCATGAGCGCCATGACCAGCAGGGCGTAGAGCGCGTCGTACTCGAGCCGGATGTGGTTGATGACGCGCTTGCCCAGCCAGCCGGTAACGAGGCCGAAGGCAAGGCCCAGCAGCATCTGCAGCAGCAGCGCAGGCACGCTGTGCCACAGGCTGGCGTCGGGGTGCTGCACCAGCCCCACAAACGTGATGGTGAGCAGGTAGGCCATGGGGTCGTTGCTGCCGCTCTCGAACTCGAGCATCGGGCGCAGGCCGCCGCGCAGCCCAAGGTTGCGCGAGCGCAGCACGCCAAACACGGCAGCTGCATCGGTGGACGACACCACCGCACCCAGCAGCAGCCCTTCGGCCAGCGAAAATCCGGGCAGCACCCACCACGCAAACAGCCCCAAAAAAATGGCGGTGAACAGCACGCCAAATATCGACAGCAGCGAGCCTGCAACCAGCACCGGACGCACCTCGCGAAAGCTGGTGTCGAAGCCGCCAAAAAACAGGATGAAGTTGAGCGCAATGGTACCTATCAGCTGCGCTGCGTGCGGGCTGTTGAACTGCAGGCCGAGGCCGTCCTCGCCCACCAGCATGCCGATGGCCATGAAGAAGAGCAGCATCGGCACGCCCGCGCGGAACGAGGTTTTGCTGGCCACGATGCTCGCAAAAAGCAGGATGGCGATGAGCAGCAGCACGCCGTCGAACGAGGATACCTCCATGATTTCTTGCAGCATGATTTTTCTGTTTTTAGGGGTTAGTGTTGGCTACCGGCTCGGCCTGCACAAAGCGGTGGATGGCCTGCTGAGCCTCGCTGATGGCGTGCTGCAGGTGGTCGTTGATGATGGTGAGGTCAAACTTTTTGGCGAACGACAGCTCGTGCTCGGCTTTGGCCACGCGCTCGTCGATAACCTCGGGCGCATCGGTGTTGCGCCCCACCAAGCGGCGGCGCAGCTCGTCCACCGAGGGCGGCATGATGAAGATGAGCAGCGCTCGGCTGCCAAATATTTTTTTGAGGCTCAGGCCGCCGTACACGTCCACGTCGAACAGCACGTACTTGCCGCTGCTCCAAATGCGCTCCGGCTCGCTGCGGAGCGTGCCGTAGCGCTTGCCCGGGTACACCTCTTCCCACTCCACAAATTCGTTGTTCGCCACGCGCGTTTGAAAGTCGTGCAGCGACAGAAAGTAGTAGTCGCGCCCCTCCACCTCGCCCGCGCGGGGTTGGCGGCTGGTGGCCGAGATAGAAAATTCCAGCTCGGGCATCACCTTGAGCAATTGCTGCACAATGGTTGTTTTGCCCGAACCCGATGGAGCTGAAAAAATGATGACTTTTTGCATGGCAGATGAGTTGGGTGTTTCGCGCACAAAGGTAGTAAAAATAATGGTTCGAACCAATGACGGCGAGCGTCTCCCGCCCGCCGTCATGGCGCAGTGAAGCGAAGCAATCCAGCAGCTTTTTCCATAAAAAAAGATTTATCCGCCCAGCGGTAAATTTTCAATCCTAAATTTTTAATCCTACCTTCGCCAAAAAAACATGAACCCCGCACCCACACTCATGCCCGAGCTGCTCGCTCCGGCCAAGGACTACGCCGTGGCGGTGGCCGCCATCAACCACGGCGCGGATGCCGTTTACATGGCCGCCGACCGCTTTGGCGCTCGCGCCGCCGCGGGCAACTCCCTGGCCGACCTGGAGCGCGCTGCCGTCTACGCCCACCGCTACCGCGCCAAGCTCTACCTGACGCTCAACACCATCCTGCACGAGCACGAGCTGGAGGCCGCGCAGCAGCTCGCCACCGCAGCCTACCACGCGGGCTGCGACGCGCTCATTGTGCAGGACATGGCGCTGCTCGAAATGGCGCTGCCGCCCATCGCGCTGCACGCCTCCACGCAGTGCCACATTGCCACGCCAAGCAAGGCGATGCTCCTGCACAGCGCAGGTTTTCGACGTGCGGTGCTGGCGCGAGAGCTGTCGCCGATGCAGATTGCCCACATCGCGCAGGCCGCACCAGCGTTGGAGTTGGAGGCCTTTGTGCACGGTGCGCTGTGCGTGTCCTACAGCGGGCAATGCTACCTGAGCTGCCACCTCACCGGCCGCAGCGCCAACCGCGGCGAGTGTGCGCAGCCATGCCGCTCGGCCTACAACCTCGTGGACGGCAGCGGCAGCCTGCTGGCGCGAAACAAGCACCTGCTTTCGCTGCGCGACCTCAACCTCACCAACCACCTCCAAGCGCTGGCGCAATGCAGCGTGCGCTCGTTCAAAATCGAAGGACGGCTCAAGGACATCGGCTACGTGAAAAACCTTGTAGCCCACTACCGGCGGGCGATGGACGCAACGTTTGCGGGGCAAAAAAAGCCCTCGTCGGGGAGCGTTGTGCTGCGCTTTGAGCCGAACCCCGACAAGACATTTTCGCGCGGCTACACCACCTACTTTTGCGCCGCTCCGCAGCCCTCGATGGCGAGCTTAGACACGCCCAAATCGCTGGGCGAAAACATGGGCAACATCACACACGTGGAGGGGCGATGCCTAACCCTTGCATCGCCCGACGGCGCTACGTTTCGCACGGGAGATGGCGTATGCTTTTTGGGCAAAAACGGCGAGCTGCACGGCGCCAACATTGTGCGCGTGGAGGGCAACCGAATATGGCTCGGCAACGCCGACGGGGCAAACGTTGGCGCAGCCTTGCATCGCAACCTCGACGTAGCTTTTCAGCGCCAGCTGGCCGCCGATAATTCGGCCGAGCGCCGCATAACAGTACGCCTGCAATTTGTGGCCACGCCAAGCGGCATCACGCTCACAGCAACGGACGAGGACGGCGTGTCGGCCACATTTTCTGCTGCGCAAAGCGGCGCAGAGGCGGAAAACGCAGATCTCGCAATGGCCACCATCAAGGTGCAGCTGGGCAAATCGGGCAGCTCCATTTTCAGCATCGCAGAGCTGAACGCGAGCTGCGACAAGCCGCGATTTTACAGGGCTGCAGCGCTCAACGAGTGGCGTCGCACCGCGCTGCAAATGCTGGAGGCGGAGCGACTGAAGCAGCAACGCTCCCCTACTCCTACACCTCCAACCGCCGATATTTCTACACCTCCGACCTCCGATTCTCCCTCGCTCGACTACCGCGCCAACGTGCTCAACTCGCTCGCCAAGCAGCACTACGCAAGGCAGGGCGCGAGCCGCATCGCGCCCGCCTACGAGCTGCATCCGCCGCGCGTGGCCGAGCTGATGCGCAGCCGCTACTGCATCCTCCGCGAGCTGGGCTGCTGCAAAAAGACCTGCTCGCATCCGCTACGCGAGCCGCTGTTTCTGGAAAACAACGGGCGCAAGCTCAGGCTGAAATTCGACTGTGCGCGCTGCGAAATGGTGGTGGAGAGCGTCCCAAAGTCCTGATTTTTTTCGTACCTTTGCCGCCCAATTTTGAAGACTATGGAGGATACAAAAATTGAGGTTACGGGCGCTCGCGTGCACAACCTTAAAAATATCGACGTAACCATTCCGCGCAACGCGCTCACCGTGTTCACAGGCCTGAGCGGAAGCGGCAAGTCCTCGCTGGCGTTCGACACCATCTATGCCGAAGGGCAGCGACGCTACATGGAAACGCTCTCGTCGTACGCGCGGCAGTTTGTGGGTAGCATGGAGCGACCCGATGTGGAGCAAATCACCGGCCTCAGCCCTGTCATCTCCATCGAGCAAAAAACCACCGGCAACAACCCGCGCAGCACGGTGGGCACCACCACCGAAATCTACGACTTCCTGCGCCTGCTCTACGCTCGCGCGTCCATCGCCTACTCCAAAAATACCGGCGAGCCAATGGTGCGCTACACCGACGCGCAGGTGGCCGACCTCATTGCCGAGCATTTTGAAGGGCGCAAGCTCCTCGTTTTAGCCCCGCTGGTGAAGGGCCGAAAGGGGCACTACAAGGAGCTGTTCGAGCAGCTACGGCGCAAGGGCTACATTAGCGTGCGCGTGGATGGCGAGGTGCGCGAAATGAAGCCGATGATGAAGCTCGACCGCTACAAAACGCACTTCGTTGAGCTGGTGGTGGACAAGCTCGTGCCCACGCGCAGCGACGACGACCGCAAGCGACTCTACAGCTCCGTCGTCAGCGCCATGCAGCAGGGCAAGGGCACCATGCTGGCGCTCGACGCCGACACGCAGGACGCGCGCTACTACAGCCGCCACCTGATGTGCCCCACCACCGGCCTTTCGTACACCGAGCCGGCCCCGCACTCGTTCTCCTTCAACTCGCCGCAGGGTGCCTGCCCGCACTGCAACGGGCTGGGAAAAACGGCCGAGGTGGACGTGAACAAAATCATCCCCAACCCCAAAAAAAGCATCCGCAAGGGCGGCATCGAACCGCTGGGAATAGCCAAAGAAACGCTGCTGTTTTTGCAGCTCGAGGCGGTGGCCAAAAAGTTCGGCTTCACGCTCAACGACCCCATCGACACCATTCCCGCCGAAGGCATGGAGGCCGTGCTCTACGGCACGCAGGAGGTGTTTCGCATCGACGGCAGCAGGCTGGGGCTGCCGTCCAACTACTACCTCAACTTCGAGGGCGTTATCAACGCGCTGGTCAACAAGCACGCCGATGACGACGAGGCCGCATCCACCCGCACCGAAAAGTACATCAGCTACCAGACTTGCCCCGTCTGCCACGGCACGCGCCTCAAGGAAGACGCGCTCTACTTTCGCCTCGCCGACAAAAATATTGCCGAGCTTGCCGACATGGACATCACCGCGCTGGCGCAATGGTTTGCGCAGGTAGAGCCGCTACTCAACGCCAAGCAGCAGGCCATTGCCGCCGAGGTGGTGAAGGAAATCCGCAACCGCCTCTCGTTCCTGCTCGACGTAGGCCTGAGCTACCTTTCGCTGAGCCGCCCCAGCAGCTCGCTCAGCGGCGGCGAAAGCCAGCGCATTCGCCTCGCCACGCAAATCGGAAGCAAGCTCGTCAACGTGCTCTACATCCTCGACGAGCCGAGCATTGGCCTGCACCAGCGCGACAACGTGCGCCTCATCGACTCGCTCAAAAAGCTGCGCGACGAGGGCAACTCGGTCATCGTGGTGGAGCACGACGAGGAGATGATGCTCGCCTCGGATTGGCTGATAGACGTTGGGCCGGGCGCGGGTGTGCGGGGAGGAGAGATTGTGTTTCAGGGGCAAATTTCCGACGCGCTACGCCGCCCTCCCGTCCTCGCTCCGCAGGAAAAATCGGCCGAAAGCTTGACGCTGCAGTACCTCAGCGGCGCGAAGCAGATAGCCACTCCCGCCACGCGGCGCAAGGGGTTGGGCTTGTCGCTGGTGCTGCGCGG
>JAITOI010000106.1 GCA_031289995.1 Prevotellaceae bacterium
GGTTGTATCAGCCCACGGCCACTACTACGACAAGTAGCATCGCTCCATTTCGTGGTCTTGCGCACGGCAGCAACGCTTGGAATAGCACCTCGAAAAAAGATTTAGCCCACGGTAGGCAAGACTTGTAGTAATCAAAATAATGGCTACCTTTGCACACTTTTTTGCGAGGCCAAATTGTTACACGCAACGAATAAAAACAATAAAAACAGTAGAACCTTGAACCACTTCAAATACCGTATTGTAGCCCTTCTCCTGCTCGGTTTTTATGCGGGTGAATTGCATGCGCAAAGCAACGTTTTTACGCGCAGCGCGACTTACAAAATCATAGACGCTGACGACGAAATTTCGGCGCACGCCAACGCTGTGGTCAACGTGCGCAAGCAGCTGATAAGCGACGTATGCGCGTTCCTGCACGCCGACGTGCATCTGGTGGAGCTTTGCGGCGACAGCTACGAGCAAACCATGGGAGCCGTTGTGCTGAACATGGTGGAGATGAAAATCACCAACGAAAAATGGCGCGGCACAAGCTCCATCACCGTTGAGGCGCAAATGAAGGTGGACGTTGCCGCCGACGCCGCCCACATGGCCAAGGCGCTGCGTAGCAAGTTTACCATCACCGAAATGCTGGCCACGCAGAGCCGTATTGCCAGCCTCGAAGCGACGCTGAACGAGGCTCACAATACCTTGACCGGAAAGGTAAAAAAGAAGCCCGCATCTTCGGCAAAAGTCAGCGTCAAGAACAGAAAAAGTGCACGCAAAACCGAACCTGCAACGCAAATGAAAGACCCGCAAGCGGTGTACGAAGAGGTGTCGGACAACCTCACCATTGTTGAGCCTTACCTCCAGGGCAACGTGAACTACTACAACGGATATTTCGGCGCGGCGCTGCAGCTCTACGCGAAGGTGCTGGTGCTCGACCCCGACAACGTGGACGCTTACATCGCCATTGGCAACACGCACGTGAAGTTGGACAACATCGGGAAGGCCATGGAGAGCTTCCAAAGGGCGCTCACCATCAACCGTACCACCCCATCCAAGGAAGCCTACTTCTACATCGGGCGCGGCTACAACACGCAAGGCTACTACAGCCAAGCCATCACCAACTTTGAGCGTGCGCTCGCGCTCGACAAGTCGTACATGCAAGCCTACTTAGGCCTCAGCACCTCGTACACCGAACAGGGCAACTACGCGCAGGCGCTCTCGACGCTGCAGCAGGCGCTGGTTATCGACCCCATAAATGCGCACGCCTACGTCAACCTCGGCAAAATTTACATCCGCCAAAACATGCTCACCGAGGCCACGAGCAGCCTGCAGCGCGCCATCGAGCTCGACCCCAACGAAGCTGAAGCCTACTGCGACCTTGGCGAGGTGTACATCAAGAAAAAGCTGAACAAAAACGCCATCGAAACGCTGCGAAAAGCCACCGCTATTGAGCCTGAAATGGCCCAACCCTACCTCCTGCTGGCCGATGCCTACATGTCGATGAAAAAGGCAAAGTCGGCGATATCCATCACCAAAAAGTACATCCTCATCAACCCCAATAGCGCTGAGGCCTACCACAAGCTGGCTGACATTTACGCGCGGGAGAAGAAAGCGAAATTGGCGAAAAAATATTCCGATATCGCTACGCAGCTCGAACACTCCACAAGGTAGAAAACGCCATGGTTGCACCCCGAAAATACCTCTGCCAAATATTGCTACTGCTCAACGCCGGCGCGGCTTGCGCAGCCGACGTGTGGGTTTCGCCGCAGGGCAACGACACGTGCAGCGGCAGCCAAAATGCGCCTGTGGCAACGCTTCGAATGGCGCTGCAAAAAGTGCGCGAAGCGCGAAGGCTACACCCCGACACACCGCCTGCGGGCGGCTTCCACATTGCGATGCGCGGCGGCAGCTACTTTCTCGACGAGCCGATTTTTATTCGTCCCGAAGATGCGGGAACCGAAAATTCGCCCACCATCATTGAGGCAGCGCGAGGCGAAAAACCTGTTGTCAGCGGCGGCGTAGTGGTGGGCAGCTGGAGCAAGGCGGGCAGCGTGCGCAACCTTCCCAAAGCCGCACAGGGCAAGGTGTGGGTGGCTGATGCGCCAACGTTTGGCGGTCGCCATTTCGACTTCCGCCAGCTGTGGGTCAACGGCAAAAAAGCTACCCGCGCCCGCAGCGTAAATCAGCTCGACCAGATGCCTCACATCCTCGGCGCCAACAAGCGTGCCGAAGAGCTGTACATCCGCACGCCGCAGCAGTGCAACCTCAGCAACCCTGCGCCAATGGAAATGCAGCTGCACCAGATGTGGGAAATTGCCGTGCTGCGCGTGAAGAGTATGACGGTGCGCGGCGACACCACGACGGTGAAATTTTTTCAGCCCGAAAGCCGCATCGAGTTTCAGCATCCCTGGCCACCATTGGTGTTGCAGCACGACTCGCTGGGCGGCAACTCGACCTACTTTTTGTCCAACGCCATAGAATTTTTGGACTCACCGAGCGAGTGGTTCTACGATGCCCACAACGGCAAGCTGTACTACTACCCGCGCAGCGACGAGGATATGCGCAGCGCAACTGTGGTGGCGCCGTACTTCGAAACCATCGTGCGCATTGAGGGCACGCCCGACCGTCAGCCTCACCACGTCGAGCTGCGCGGCATCGGATTTGCGCACTCCACGTGGCTACGGCCGTCGCTGCAAGGGCATGTGCCGCTGCAGGCAGGGATGTACTTGGTGGATGCCTACAAGCTGCGACCGGCGGGCACGCACGAGCGACCGAAGCTCGAAAACCAAGCGTGGACGGAGCCTATGCCCGGTGGCCTGAGCCTGAAGTATGCCCACCACATCCGATTTTTTCG
>JAITOI010000054.1 GCA_031289995.1 Prevotellaceae bacterium
GCGGGGATGGGCATTTATTAAGCGCTATGCGGAGCTGCCGTGCATCATTTCGTCGGTGCGGGCAAGCGATGACGAGGTTGCGGCCCGCATTGCCCAGCTGCTGCCGCACGCGCTGCCACTCACGCACGAAACCCCCCTACCCATTACCAACAGCTACTCCACGCCGCAAACGCTGGGGCACGATCGCCTTGCGCTGGCGGTGGCCGCCGCCACCCATGAGCCGCACCACAACGTGCTGGTGGTGGACATGGGCACGGCCATCACCTACGACGTGGTAACCATCCACGGCGAATACCTTGGCGGCAACATTTCGCCCGGCATTGCGATGCGCTTCAAGGCGCTGCACGCCAACACCGGCCGCCTGCCGCTGTGCGAGGCCGCCGACGAGTGGCCGCTGTTTGGAAGCAGCACCAACGACGCCATTGTGGCGGGCGTGATGAACGGGGTGATGTACGAGGTGATGGCCACCATCAACCGGCACGCCACGCGCTACCAAAACGTGGTGTCGTTCATTACCGGCGGCGATGCCAAATATGTGGCGTCTAAGCTGAACACCAAAACCCGCGTGGACTTTAACCTTGCGCTGTTTGGGCTGAACGCCATACTCGACTACAACAGGGCGAGGGAGCAGGGTGGCCGGAGAACGAAAATGAAAATAAAATCCCACTTGAAATCTGAAATTTGAAAGCAGCAATTAAAACATCTATCTTGGTGGTAGCCCTGCTCGCGGCAGGTACAGCGCAGGCGCAGGAATACAACAGCCTCAACACCTACTCGCTGTACTCCATCTACGGCTTGGGCGACTTGGCGTCGCAAGGCTTTACCTCAACCAGCAGCATGAGCGGCATCACCACCGGCGTGCGCGAGTCGAGGCAAATCGACTACATGAATCCAGCTGGCGCTACGGCCCGCGATTCGCTTGCGTTCGTGCTCGATTTTGGTGGCGAAATGCGCAACTTTTATTCGCGCACCGCGACCACCAGCACCAGCTACAACACCGCGAATTTTCACCACCTCGCCTTCGCCTTCGGCATCGGCCGGTTTGGCTTCAACGCAGGCGTGGTGCCGTTTAGCCGCGTGGGCTACGAAATTGAGCGGCGCGAAACCGACCCCACCATCATTGCCAACATGGGCGACGTGCGCTACCTCTACCGCGGCGAAAATGGCCTCTCGCAGCTGTTCTTCAACCTCGGCTTCAACATCACCAACCGCATTGCTGTTGGCCTCGGTGGGCGCTACTTTTTTGGCAACATCAGCCAGTACTACAACGTGGTTGGCAGCACGAGCAGCTACTACCTCAACACCTACTCCAGCCACGTGCAGCGCATCTCGTCGTGGGCGCCGGTGCTGGGCGCGCACTACACGCACCCGATGGACAAAGGGCGCAAGCTGGTGCTGGGCGCAAGCTGGCAGCCGACCGTCAAGCTGGGCGGAACAAAAACCGAGCAGTCGCTGGTTACCTCCGATGCGAACAGCGCATACGTAACGCAGGACACCATCTACAGCTCGTCGGGCAGGGCAACGGTCAACCTGCCGATGCAGCTTAGCCTTGGCGCCAGCTACACCGTGAGCGAAAGGTGGATGCTGGGCGCAGAATTTGCGCTGCGCGACTGGTCGAAAACCGAAGTGCTCAACACCGCCGCAGGCGAAATGGGGCTGTCCTACGACCTGAAGATTGGCGGCTACTACATTCCCAACCTCTACGACGTGCGCTACTTTTGGAAACGCTTCACCTACCGCGGCGGGCTGCGCTACTCGCAAACGCCCTACCTGCACAAGGGCAGCAGCGTGAAGGATATGGCCGCAACCTTTGGCGTGGGCGTGCCGGCGGGACGCGCAGGCGCCCTCAACCTGGGGCTTGAGGTGGGGCGGCGTGGCAGCATCAACAACGGGTTGATACAGGAAACCTACGTCAACGTTTCGGTGAGCATCACCATACTCGAGGCGTGGTTTATGCGGTTCCGCTACGAATGATTGCAACCTGAAAGCTGAGCTTTGAAATCCAAATTTTCATACCTGATTTTTGCGGCAACATTGGCCGCATGTGAAAGCAACATCGAGAAGGTGCGCGAGCTGAACGACGCGCAAAGCGTGCCGTCGCTGCATATTTTTGGGCTTGATGGGCGCTCTACGGAGCTGGGCAAAATGAAAGCACACTTTGTGGCGGCGGAGATGAAGCAGTTCCATTTTGCGGAAGAAAAATACACCGAATTTCCGCAGGGCGTGGCGATGGACCGCTACCTGGATTCGGCCACCATCGAGTCGAGCATTACCGCCGACAAGGCCGTCAACCACGAGGCTAAGGAGCTGTGGGAGGCCACCGGTCGCGTGGTGGTGGAGAACCACATCAAGCGCCAAAAGCTCGAAACCGAGAAGCTGTTTTGGGACCAAAAAAACAAGAAAATTTACACCGATGCTTGGGTCAAAATTACGAAGGAAGACACCTACGTGCAGGGCATCGGCATGGAGGCCGACGAGTCGTTCGACACCTACGTGGTGAAGCGCGTTTTTGATGGCGTAACCTACTACGATGATAAAAAATAAGGCATCATGGAATCGGGATGGACTATAGTCGTGGCGCTGGTTTTCTCGGCGTTTGCATCGGGGCTTGAGATTGCATTTTTGTCGTCCAACAAGCTGAAGTTCGAGATAGACCGCCAGCAGGGAAAGTTTTACACCTACATGGTGTCGCTGTTTATGAACAGGCAAGGGCAGTTCATCACCACCATTCTGGTGGCCAACAACGTGGCGCTGGTCATCTACAGCATTGCGATGACGGCGATGCTGCTGCGGCTTGGCGTTACCGACGGGTTTTCGCCCAACGTGCAGCTGCTGCTCAGCACGCTCATCTCAACCATCGTGGTGCTGCTGGTGGCCGAGTTTTTGCCCAAAACTATTTGCCGCCTGCGCCCCAACTTTTTTCTGCGAGCCTTTGCCGTTCCTGCGTTTATCATCTACCTCGTGTGCTACCCCGTGGCGGCTTTCACCACCTGGCTTGCGGTGTTCATCCTGCGCTACATTTTTCGCCGCAAGGTGGACATGCGGATGAGCGAAACCATCTTTGAGCGCACCGAGCTGCAAGACCTCACCGACGAGGTGGCCGACGCCACCGAGGGACACGGCCACGAGGAGCACGACATCAAAATTTTTCGCAACGCGCTCGATTTTGCCGAGGTTAAGGTGCGCGACTGCATGGTGCCCCGCACCGAAATTGAGGCCATCGCCATCGACGACAGCGTGAGCGAGCTGTGCACGATGTTCACCAAAACCGGCTACTCGCGGCTGCTGGTGTACGACGAGAGCATCGACAACATCATCGGCTACGCGCGCTCCACCGACCTATTCAAGTCCTACCGCAGCATTCGCGAAATGCTGATAACGCTCGACTGCGTGCCCGAAAGCATGCCTGCGCAAAAGCTGCTCGCCTCGTTCACCAAAAACCGCAAGTCCATCGCGGTGGTGATAGACGAGTTTGGCGGCACGGCTGGCATGGTAACGCTCGAGGATGTGATGGAGGAAATTTTTGGCGAAATCAAGGACGAGCACGACTCCGACGACCTGCTCGAAAAGCAGATTGCCGCCAACGAATACGTGTTTGCCGGTCGCCTCGAGGTGGCCTACATCAACGAAAAATACCACCTCAACCTCGAAGAATCCGACGCCTACGACACGCTTGCGGGCTTCATCATTTACCACAGCGAGCGCATCCCCACCGTGAACGAAACCATCGCTATCCGCGGCATTAGCGTGCATATTCTGCGCACTACGGCTTCGAAAATTGAGCTGGTGAAGTTGAAGATTTGGCCGTATACGCCCTCATGCAACAATAGTAAAAATTTTCCTATCTTTGATGCCAACTTTATTTCAAGTTTTCCCAAAAATTATTACTAAAAATTTTTACAAATGACTACCAAAAACCTCTTACTCCTCTGCGCTCTTGCCATGACTGCAAGCAGCGCCTGCGCTCAAAAGCGCAAGCCCTCCTCCTCCCTCCCCGAATGGCAGGATGTGGCCATCACCAACCTGAACAGGCTGCCGATGCACGCCTCGTTTTTTGCCTACGAAAATGAGGCGCTGGCGAAGGCGCAGAGCAAGGAAGGCTCTGCCTACTTCCTCTCGCTCAACGGCGCCTGGAAATTTCGATGGGTGGAAAAACCGGCCGACGTGCCGCAGGATTTTTATGCGGACATCTACGACGTGTCCACATGGGAAAGCTTTGTGGTGCCCGCCAACTGGGAGTTCAACAGCACCGGCAAGACCTACGGATACCCCATCTACGTCAACCACCCGTTCGAATTTGGGCGCGGCTGGCAGTGGCTGCAGCGGCACTACGCGCAGCCCGACTTGGTGAGCAACATCCCCACGGACTACAACCCCGTGGGCTGCTACCGCCGCACGTTCACCCTGCCCGAGGCCTGGAGCGGGCGCGAGATATTTATCCACCTCGGCGCGGTTAAGTCGGCGTTCTACATTTGGGTCAACGGCGAGCGCGTGGGCTACAGCGAGGACTCCAAGCTCGAGGCCGAGTTTAACCTCACGCCCTACCTGCGCAAGGACAACAACACGGTTGCCCTGCAGGTGTACCGCTGGAGCATTGGCAGCTACCTCGAGGCGCAAGATTTTTGGCGCATATCCGGCATCGAGCGCGAGGTGTTTCTCTACGCCACGCCCAAGCTGCACATCCGCGACCTGAAGGTGGTGGCGAGCTTGGACAAGGACTACAAGGACGGCGTTTTAGACCTCGATATCACCATCCGCGACGAGGCTTTTCGCGGCAGCAAAAGCACCGATTTGAGCGACACCGTAGCCTGGCAATTCAGCGGCTACATTGCCGATGCGAGCGGCGCAAAGGTGGCAGATTTGCCCATCCATACAGGGCAGCTGGCGGGAAATTTTCG
>JAITOI010000073.1 GCA_031289995.1 Prevotellaceae bacterium
AAGATTTAGCCGAAAAAAGGGCTTTGTAGCCCTTGCCATCGCTGGTATCATTCGCCCTTTCGCGCCAGCCAGCCCTTGCGTTCCTCGTCCGAGAAATGCTCTATGGAGTAGCGTAGCGCAGTGCGTGGTAAGCGGTGGGCGTGCTGGTCGAGGAAGTCGGTGAGGGCGTCGCGGTCTTTCTTGCCCACCTCGCGCAGCATCCATCCCATAGCCTTGTGCATAAGGTCGTGCGGGTGGTGCAGCAGCTTGAGCACAAGGGCAAAGGTGTCGTCGAATTGCAGGTGCTTGATGAAGGTCCATGTGGACACCACGGCGATGCGCTGCTCCCAGAGGTTGCGGCTTTCGGCGAGGCGGTAGAGGATGCTGCGGTCGGGCTTGTTGAGCAGGTATTCGCCCACCACGCCGCGGCAGGTTACGTCCACCAAATCCCAGTTGTTGGCGCGGTGCGCGTTGCGGAGGTAGAAGTCGAAAACTTGCTCGCGCTCCGCCTCGTTTTTGGCCTTGGCAAATTGCCGTTGCAGCAGCAGCAGTCCTGCCAATCGCACTTCGTGGTGGGGCGAGTCGAGCAGGCGTTGCACCTCGCTCAAGGGCAGTGGTGGCGAGCGTTTCACCACGTCGCGCACAATGGGCACGACAATGCCGAGGAGCACATCGCCCTCGGCATATTCGCCCTTTCCGGTCTTGAAAAACCGTTGCAGAAACGCGGCCTTGTCGGGGTTTGCCACCGACTGCAGCTCGCTGATGATGAAGTCTGCGCTACGCACCAAATCCGAAGTAGCTGTTCGCATTGTTGAACGAAATATCTTCGACCATTTGTTGCAAGAATGGCAGCTCGGATGCGGGCAGCTCGCCGCGCTCTACGTCGCGCCCCACGAGGTTGCAGAGCAGGCGGCGGAAGTACTCGTGGCGCGGGTAGCTGAGGAAGCTGCGCGAGTCGGTGAGCATGCCCACGAAACGGCTCAGCAGGCCAAGCGCCGAGAGGGAGTTGAGCTGGGCTTCGATACCCACCTTCTGGTCAAGAAACCACCAGCCCGAGCCGAGCTGCAGCTTGCCCGCTATGCTGCCGTCTTGGAAGTTGCCAATCATGGTGGCGAGGAGGTCGTTGTCGCGTGGGTTGAGGTTGTAGAGCACGGTTTTTGGCAGCTTGTTTTGCACGTCCAAAGTGTCGAGCAATTTGGCCAAACTTTTGGCCACGGTGAAGTCGCCAATGGAGTCGAAACCCGTGTCGGGACCGAGCTTGCGGAACAGGCGGGTGTTGTTGTTGCGGATGGCGCCGTAGTGCAGCTGCTGCGCCCAACCCTTCTCCCAATCCATGATGGCGAACTCGACAAGCATGGCCGATTTGAACTTCAGCACCTCGTCGGCGCTCAGCTGCCTGCCACCGTACACCTTGTTGAATATGGCCTCCACCTCGCTCTGCGTGTAGCTGGTGGCGTAAAATTCTTCGATGCCGTGGTCGCTGAGCTTGCAGCCCACCGAGGCAAAAAAGTTGTGCCGATTGCGCAGCGCGGCGAGCAGGTCGGCGTACTTGCTAATGCTAACGCCGGACGCCTGCGACAGCTGCTCGACGTAGGCGCGAAAATCGCTGGCCACATCCACCGCCATAGCCTTGTCGGGACGCCAGGTGGGCAGCACCTTTACCTCGAAGCCTTCCTTTTGCAGGGCAATGTGGTGTTCGAGCGAGTCGATGGGGTCGTCGGTGGTGCACACCACTTTTACGTTGAATTTTTTCATCAGCCCACGCGCCGAACAGTCGGCTGTGCGCAGCTTGGCAGTGCACTCGTCAAAGATTTCGCGGGCGGTTGTAGGGTTGAGAATTTTGTCCACGCCGAAGGCTCTTTTGAGCTCCAGATGCGTCCACTGGTAGAGCGGATTTCGCATGGTGTAGGGCATTGTTTCGGCCCACTTCTCGAACTTGTCCCAATCTGAGGTGTCCTTGCCGGTGCAGTAGCGCTCGTCCACGCCGTTGGTGCGCATCGCACGCCACTTGTAGTGGTCGCCTTCGAGCCATATTTGGCCCAGGTTGTCGAACTGCCTATCGGCCGCAATAAACGCGGGGTTCAGGTGGCAGTGGTAGTCGATAATCGGCATCCGCGATGCGTGCTCGTGGTAGAGCTGCTCTGCGGTTGGCGTTTCGAGCAAGAAGTTTTTATCCAGAAAGTTTTTCATGAAATTGAAATGATTTAATTGAAAAAAGAAGGCCATAATTTGTTCCATTGTGCGCGTGCACGAATGCGGGGCAAAGGTAAACCTTTTTATGCAAAAACCCAAAATAAACTTTACCTTTGCGCAAAAATTGTGATTATGATTCCAACAGATGTGGTGTTTCACCCCTCGTGGTGGCACAAAAACACAGGGATTACCTTCGACAGAGACTTCTTTTTTCATCCCCAAAAACGGGTCGAGTGCGAGCAGCGAATGGAGCGCGAGCTGTACGAGCGCTTTGGGCAGTACGGCCTGGGCGAAGAGCGCCACAAGGCGTTGCCGATGCTGGGCGCGGTGCATTTGGCATCGGGCTACCTGCTGTCCGAAATGCTTGGATGCCGCGTGGAGTATAGCGCCGACGCGCCTCCGCAGGTGATTGCCGCCAACCAAAGCGAGCTGAGCGTGGATGTGGAGTGTGCGTTTCGTAGCGAGGCTTTTCGCAGCTTGGAGAGCCTCGTGGAACAGCTGTATGCGAATCACGGCTACGTGCTCGGCGACATCAACTGGAGCGGCGTGCTCAACCTGGCGCTCGACCTGCGAGGCGAGGCAATTTTTATGGACATGATGGACAAGCCCGACGAGCTGAAAAAATATTTTTGGCAGCTGGCCGAAGTGGTAGAAATTTTTTGGCGCTACATCGAAGGGCTGACGGGCACTACGTCCATCTCGGTGAACCGCAACGTGCGCCACCTTTCGTCCGCCGTGCTGCTGCATTCGGAATGCTCGCACACGATGATTTCGGAGGAGATGTACGAAGAATTTTTGATGCCCATCGACGAGCGCTGGAGCCGCCTCCACGCTGCCTTTGGCATCCACCACTGCGGCAAAGACCCGCACCGCTTTGCGCGCTCGTACTCCCAGCTGCCGCGCCTCGCCTTCCTCGATGTGGGCTGGGGCGGCAACGTGAAGCTGCTGCGTGAGCAGCTGCCCCGCACCTTCCTCAACATCCGCTTAGACCCCGTGAGCATTGGCTCGATGACAGCCGACGAAATCGCAAGCACCATCCGTCGCCTCGTGGACGACAGCAACGACAGCACGCTCACCGGCGTGTGCTGCATCAACATGGACGACAAGGTGAGCGACGATAAGGTGTGCGCCATTTTTGATACCACCGCCTCGCTATGTTCGCCGACGTAATCCTCCCCTTAGCCCTGCCCAAGCTGCTCAGCTACTCCGTGCCGCACGAGCTGGAGACGGCTGTGGCTGTAGGTTTGCGCGTGGCGGTGCAGCTGGGGCGGCGCAAGGTTTACGCCGCCATCGTGCAGCGTCTTTACGACGAGGCACCACCCTACGCCACCAAGCCCATCCTATCAGCGCTCGACGCGACACCGCTTGTCAACGAGCGGCAGCTGCAGCTGTGGCGCTGGATTGCGGACTACTACATGTGCAGCTTAGGCGAGGTGATGAAAGCCGCGCTGCCAGCCGCGCTCAAGATGGAGAGCGAAACGCGAGTGTCGCTGGGCAGCGATTGGGAGGAGATGGATTTTGACGACAACGAGGCCGCCGTCATCAACCTGCTGCAAGGCAAAAAAAACCTCAGCATAGAGCAGCTCACCGACGAGCTGAAGACAAAAACGGGCGACGCTTCAGCCTCGCCAAAGCGAGCGCTGGCAACGCTTCAG
The DNA here is from genome assembly GCA_031289995.1 of Prevotellaceae bacterium. Next base: position 3,828 of record JAITOI010000073.1, read on the forward strand.
GGCTTGCTGCAACGTCAGGCTGTATGTGTGAACGAAACTCTCAACAGCGCCTACAAGCCGCGCTACGAAACGCTCGTAGCGCTTCATCCCGAGGTGAAAAACGAGGGCGAGCTCAACGCCCTCTTCGAGCAAACCAAGCGTGCGCCGCAGCAGGAGCAGCTCCTGCTGGCCTACGTTTCGATGGCTATGCCGCTGCGCTACGATGTGCCCGAGCAGGTGTCAAAAAAAACCTTGCTCGACAAGGCGCACAGCAGCGAAGCCGTGCTAAAAGCTTGCGTGGGCAAAAAGTTTTTCGCGCTTTCGCGCCGCGAGCTGAGCCGCTTGGAAGCCAATGATGACAAGGCTTTGGACGCTATGCCAAGCCTATCGGCTGCGCAGCAATCAGCTCTCGACAGCCTGCAGCTTCAGCTGCGCGAGCGGCAGGTGGCGCTGCTGCACGGCGTTACCTCGTCGGGCAAAACCGAAATTTACATGCACCTCATTGCGCAAACATTGGCGCAAGGAAAGCAAGCGCTGTACTTGCTTCCGGAGATTGCGCTCACCGCCCAGCTCATCAACCGCCTCAAAAAAGTGTTTGCCAACGTGGGCGTGTACCACTCCAAGTTTAGCGATGCGCAGCGCGTGGAGACCTACCAGAGCCTTCTCCGCAGCGATGAGTCCGCGCGACCTGCGCTGGTGCTGGGCGTGCGCTCGTCGCTGTTTTTGCCCTACAGCAATTTGGGTCTCGTGATTGTGGACGAGGAGCACGAAAACACCTACAAGCAGCGCGACCCCGCGCCCCGCTACCACGCCCGCGATGCGGCCATTGTGCTGGCGCGGATGCACGGAGCCAAGGTGCTGCTTGGCTCGGCCACGCCTTCGATAGAGAGCTACTACAACGCCACCACCGGCAAGTACGGCTTGGTGGAGCTCACGGAGCGCTACGGCAACGTGCAGCTGCCGGACATCAGGCTGGTGAACATTGCCTACCAGCGCAGGCAGAGCAAGCATTTTTCGCCTCCGCTGCTGCAAGAAATTGGCGACACAATTGCGCACGGCGAGCAGATAATTCTGTTCCAAAACCGGCGCGGATTTTCGCCCTACGTGGAGTGCAAGGAGTGCGGCTGGATACCCCAGTGCGAGCACTGCAACGTGAGCCTCACCTACCACAAGCACAGCCACCAGCTGGTGTGCCACTACTGCGGCTACGCCATCGGGATGCCGCACGCCTGCTTGGCTTGCGGTGGCTCGTCGCTCGAAACGCAGGGCTTCGGAACCGAAAAAATCGAGGAAGATTTGCAGCTCATTTTTCCGCACATCACCGTGGGGCGCATGGACCTCGACACCACCCGCACCCGCACCGCCTACGAGCGCCTGATTGCCGACTTCGAGCAGCGCAAAATCCAAATTCTGGTGGGCAC
>JAITOI010000081.1 GCA_031289995.1 Prevotellaceae bacterium
CGACGCATAGTCCTTTTAAGGGTTCTGTCTGCATTGGTGGTAATGCTTTTCCCCTTTTCAAAGTTAGTCAATTCATCCACGGTCAACGGGTTTACCCTCACGCCTAAGTTGACAATCGACGATTTTTCGTCGCTGTTTTCCGCTTCGTTTACGACCGCCCAGCCAATGCTGTTGGTGCCCAAGTCCAATCCAAGAATCTTTTTCATAGCAAGAATTTTTTGTAAATAGGCCACAAAGGTACAACATTTTGCAAGCATTTGCCAAGCATTAGCAAAAAAGATTTGTTAAATAACAAAAAAAGATTTGTGGGTATGGGAAAAAAGCATTACTTTTGTCATCAAATTTTGAAGCAAGTCACAATAAGGATTATTCCGTTGTGAAAACACCCGAGGCGGGAGCGCAAGCTCTCGTCTTTGTTTTTGTGCGGGTTTTTGTGCGGAGATTTTGCTATAAAAACTGCATCAAGATATGCGTAGAACCCGCGCCAACATTGGCGTTGGCGAACATCCCATTTATGGGATTCAGAGCGATAGAAAACTGGAATACATGCGCGTTTTAGCACGATGCGAATGTCGCCATCGGGGAACGCACTACACCCGTGCGCTGGGTTGATTTGAAATTTGAGATTTGAGATTTGAAATTCGCAAGCCCCCGCCCCCACTACGATTGCGAGCGTTCGACTGCAACGACATTTCTGAATTTTGAATTTCAAATTTCAAATCGGTAACGTCCTGCCAACGCACGGGTGTATGGAAAATCTTGCCCCGAATGAGGCCTGTGCTCCGTGCGAAAAACGCGCACACATCCCATGATTTTTATGGAGATGTATCCCTACGGAGATGTTCGCCAACGCCAATGTTGGCGCGGGTTCTACGAAATTCTTCTTGAACCCAATGCCATGAATTTAGTGGCTCGAATTTTGATGCGGTTGCCCTGAGATTTTGCTGGCAAGCGTTTCGCAGCTTCAAATTTTTTACTACATTTGCACCCAAAAATAAAATCCAATGCAACGTAAGAAATTTATTGTAATCGCTATGATGGCAATGACGGCAAGGGTTGCGGCGCAACCGATAGAGGTGGAGGTGTGGCCGCAGGGTGCGCCTACTTCCAACGGCATCACCACGCCCGAAGAGGGCACCAACACTGACCGCGTGGGCAACGTGTCGTCGCCGCGCATGTACGTGCACCTGCCGCAAGGCAAGGCGCAGCCTACGGCGGCGGTGGTCATCTGTCCGGGTGGAGGCTACTCGCGGCTGGCTATGGCGCACGAAGGACACCAGCTGGCGCAGTGGCTCTGCGAGCAAGGTGTGGCGGGCGTGGTGCTCAAGTACCGCATGCCCAACGGCCATCACGAGGTGCCGCTGAGCGACGCGCAGGAGGCTGTCCGCCTCGTGCGCAGCCATGCCAAGGCGTGGAACATTGCGCCCGAAAAGGTAGGCATTGCTGGCGCGTCGGCAGGCGGCCATCTGGCTTCGACGGCGCTCACGCATTTTGCCGACAGCGCGTCGCGTCCCAGCTTTGGCATCCTGTTCTATCCGGTGGTGAGCATGGACTCGGCGGTGTCGCATGGCGGCTCGCGGAGGCTGCTGCTGGGCAATAAGCCGTCGGCGGAAATGGGGAAGCTGTACAGCAACGAGCAGCAGGTTTCGGCGCAAACGCCGCCCACGATACTCGTGCTGAGCGACGACGACAAAACGGTTGTGCCCCGCAACAGCGTTGACTTTTACGCGGCGCTCAAGCGCTGCAAGGTGCCCGCAGCGATGTACATTTTTCCCACAGGCGGCCACGGCTGGGGCATGAACGTGTCGTTTGCCTACCACGAGCAGCTGAAGGATTTGCTCCGCGCGTGGCTCAAGGAGCGTGGGCTGATGTAGAAATCAACGTGCAAAATTTACCCATTTAAAACCATGTTCCGATGAAAGTAATCAACCTTGGCAATGCCAGCTCGGCGCTCAACACGTTTGTTGCCGAAATGCGCGATGCGGCTGTGCAAACCGACTCGATGAGGTTTCGGCGCAACCTCGAGCGCATTAGCGAAATGATGGCCTACGAAATCAGCAAAACGATGGACAGCCGCCACATCACGGTGCAAACGCCGCTGGGCATTGCCGAGATGGACGTGCCCGCCGAAGAGGTGATAATTGCCTCCATCCTGCGGGCTGCGCTGCCCATGCATCAGGGGATGTTGGGCTGCTTCGACCGAGCGCAAAACGCCTTCATAGCGGCCTACCGCAAGTACGGCAAGGACAACAAATTTACCATCTCGTTTGAGTACATGTCAAGCCCTTCGACCGAAGGAAAAACCGTCATTTTGTGCGACCCGATGCTCGCCACCGGCTCGTCGCTTTGCCTTGCCTACAAAGCGCTGGAGAGCCGCGGCCTGCCTGCCAAAACGCATATCGTGAGCATCGTTGCCAGCCGCGACGGAATTGCCCACCTCAAAAAAAATTTGGGCATTCACAAAAATCTCACGCTGTGGATTTGCGGCCTGGACGACGAGATGACCGTGAAGTCGTACATCGTGCCTGGCCTTGGTGACGCTGGGGATTTGGCGTTTGGAATGAAGCTGTAGGGTAGCGGTAGTGGCGAGTTGTTTGTGCCCATTTTTTCATGGCACCTCAAAAAAAGTTTTAGCCGTTCATTTTTTTTACTACCTTTGCCGCCCTAAAAAACTCGAATCTTGTGGCGAATCTTATTGTTGACATAGGCAACACTGCCGTAAAAATGGCCGTGTTTGACGTGGATGCTGCCCTCGACCGTGAGGTTGACAGCAGCGTTGCGTTTGTGCAGGGACAAGCATTTATTAAGCGCTATGCGGAGCTGCCGTGCATCATTTCGTCGGTGCGGGCAAGCGATGACGTGGTTGCGCTCCGCATTGCCCAGCTGTTGCCGCACGCGCTGACGCTAACGCACGAAACACCTCTGCCTATTACCAACAGCTACTCCACGCCGCAAACGCTGGGGCACGACCGCCTTGCGCTGGCGGTGGCCGCCACCACCTACGAACCGCACCACAGCGTGCTGGTGGTGGACATGGGCACGGCCATCACCTACGACTTGGTGACCGGCCACGGCGAGTATTTGGGCGGCAACATTTCGCCCGGCATTGCGATGCGCTTCAAGGCGCTGCACGCCAACACCGGCCGCCTGCCGCT
>JAITOI010000086.1 GCA_031289995.1 Prevotellaceae bacterium
GCCGCCATGAAAAATTTACAACGCATCAAAAACATGTCCACGCCTGCGCTCATCGGCTGCGCCGGAGCCGCAGCGCTGGCGCTGGCAGCGCTCATTTTTTTTGCCGTGGCTGCCGCTACTGCCTACCGCCCCGCGCCGCGCGAAACCCTCTACAACCGCCTGCAGCCCGCGCTGTGCCTTGCCGACACGCTCACCATCACCACCTGGAATGTGGGCTACTGTGGGCTGAGCGCCGAGGCCGATTTTTTCTACGACGGCGGCAAGATGGTGCGCGAGAGCGAGCCGCGAGTGCGCGAAAATCTGCGCCACGTGGCCGACTTTTTGCAGCACAACGGCAGCGACTTTACGCTGCTGCAAGAGCTCGACCGGCACTCCAAGCGGAGCTACTACATGGACGAGCTCGACACCATCGTGGCGCAGCAAGAAAACGTCCACCCGTTTTTTGCCACCAACTTCAAAACGCTCTACGTGCCCATCCCGCTGCGCGGCGCCATTGGCCGCGTTCACGCAGGCGTGGCAACGCTGAGCCGCTGCAAGCCCTACCTCGTGGTGCGGCACGCCTACCCCTTCGCCAAGCCTTTCCCCGTAAGCCTTTTCGAGCTGCGCCGATGCTTTCTGGCCTGCCGCTACACCGCGCCAAACGGACGCGATTTGGTGCTGGTCAACACCCACAACTCGGCCTACGACAACGGCTCGCAGCGGCAGCGCGAAATGCAGCTGCTGCGCGACTTCGCGATGCAGGAATTTGATGATGGAAATTACGTGATTGTTGGCGGCGACTGGAACCAAACTCCGCCCGACTACGACAAGCAAGTGGGCACAAAAGAGTACACCCCTTTTCGCCTCGACTCGACGCTCTTCGCGCAAGGCTGGCATTGGGTTTACGACCGCAGCTGCGAAACCATGCGCTTCACCAACGAGCCGTACCGCGAGGGCAAAACGCTCAGCTCGACAGTCGATTTTTTTATTGCCTCGCCCCACGTCCAAGCCCTCTCGGTGACGGTGCACGACTTGAGCTTTGCGCACTCCGACCACAATCCGGTGACCGCCAAATTTGAGCTGCAAAAGTAGCGCAAAACCAACCGCTAATCGTCGAACCGAATCAGCACCTTTGCCAGGCTGCCATCGTTGTGCAGCAAAGCCTCGAACGCATCCTTGACCTGCGTAAAATCGTACACCTTCGACACCATTTTGCTCACGTCCATGCGTGCGCCCTCGGTGAGCTTGACAAGGCTGATGAGCGGCGCAAACTCGCCCACCGAGTTGCGCGAGCCGTAGATGCTCATCTCCTTTTTGATGATGTCCGACTGGTTGAACGTAACCTCGCGCTTGCCGTTGCCGATGAGGATAATTTTGCCGTGAAAGCACACCGCTTTTTGCGCCGCGAGAAAGGTCTCGGGCTGCCCCACGCACTCCACCACCACGTCCATGCCGTTGCCCTGCGTGATAGCGCTGACGCGCTCTTGCAGGTCTTCCGTTCGGGAGCTGATGGTGCCGTTGATGCCCAGCTCCAGCGCCTTCTGCAGGCGGATGTCGAGCACGTCGGCAACGAACACGTTTGCGCCTTTGAGCTTGGCCGAGATGGCCGCAAACAGCCCAATGGGTCCTGCGCCGATGACCAGCACGTTGTCGTTGTGCGCCACCCCGCCGCGGTTGATGCCGTGGTAGCCGATGGAGAACGGCTCGATGAGCGCCAGCGTTTGCGCCGCAAGCCCCATGCCGTCAACGATGCGCTCAACGGGCATGGTGATGTACTCGGCAAACGAGCCATCGCGCTGCACGCCCATCGTTTTGTTGTCGCAGCAGCAGTTCACGTGCCCGCGGCGGCACGAGTAGCACTGCCCGCAGTTGAAGTAGGGGTTGGCCGTAACCACCATGCCTCGCGTGAGGCCGCTGTGCGTGCTGCCGGAAATTTCTACAATCTCGGCCGAAAACTCGTGGCCCGGAATGCGCGGATACTCGGCAAAGGGCTGGTTGCCGGTGTAGGTTTGCAGGTCTGACCCGCAAATGCCGCCGTACTTCAGCTTGAGCAAAGCCTCGCCGGCATTGGGTTTTGGCATGGGCGCATCGGCCACTTCGAGCTCGCCTGGGCGGGCAATTCTTACTACTTTCATGCTATTCACTATTCACTATTCACTATTCACTATCTTCAATCCCTGTGTGCTCTGGGCTACAGCTCGGGCAGGTGGATATTTTCCGTTACGATGTAGGCGGTTGGGTACAGCTGCTTGATGCGCGGCAGCAGGCGCAGCGCCTCATCTTTGCTGCGAAAGTCGCCCACCGAAACTTTGAAGTAGGGGTTGGTGTAGTCGCGGTAGGTGGGCACGCTTGCGAACTGCACCGCCAGCGCGTCAGCAATCTCCTGCGAAGTCTTGCTGGCCTTGCTGCTGTTGTCGCGGTACACGCGAATACGGTAGCCCTCGATGTGCGGGTGGCGCTGGTTGTGGGCAACATGCTTGAGCAGCAAATTTTCCACACTCGGCGGCGCGTAAACGATGAGCCTGCCTACGTTTTGGGCGGTTGCGCTGGCGCAAAAAAGCAGCGCGAGGAGGAGGGAAAGAAATTTCATGATTTTGAGGATTTGAAGATTTTTGTCCACGAATTACACGAATTAACACGAAGCAAAGTCACATATCGCATAGTCGCACATAGTCGCTGGCATTGTCGCACATCGCACATCGCAAGTCGCACATCGTACATTGCATTGTCGCACATCGCACGTCGCATAGTCGCACGTCATTTTTTGAACAGCGGCGCGATTACATTTTCAACCTGCGGCACGAGAGCGCTGGCGGGCTGCTCGTCGATGTCGATGGTCTTGCGCAGCAGGCCCACCTTAGCTTTCAGCGTGCCGCTCACCACGAGCTTGTCCATGTTGTCCTTGCGCAGCCCCAGCAGCAGGAGCAAATTTTGCAGCTGCACGTCGAGCAGGATGGGCTGAAAATCGTTGCTGCGCTTGGCAATGCGCAGCGGGTTGGGGGAGCTCACAACGGCAATGGTGGCGCCGTTGAAGCGTAGCTTGAAGTCGAGCTGGGTAACGGTTACCGTGCGCCGTGAGGGGTTGCTGATGCGCGCATCCATGCTCAGCTGCATCTTGCCGCTGCTCTGCGGTTGCAGGCTCACGCTGCCCTTGCGTATCTCCTCCACGCGAATGTCGCGCAGGTTGCCGCACGACGTCAGCGCCCATCCCATCAGGGCTACAGCTATTAGACTAAGGTTTCGCATTGCTTAAAATTTTTGTGCAAAGGTAGAAACAAAAATGGA
>JAITOI010000136.1 GCA_031289995.1 Prevotellaceae bacterium
AGGCGCAGCTTGCCCTGCTGCAGGCGCAGCTGCATCTCGTCGCCCTTGCCCATGTCGGCAATGAGCACGGTGTCGTTCACGATGACAGCGTAGCTCCCGCCTTGCACAGCCATGCTTACAGCCTTCACCGGCATGTCGAAAAACAGGCCGATGCTCAGCTTTTGCGCAGCTGCAAATGCGGGAATTAGCAGCAAAAAAATGAGGCAGGGTAAGGGATGTAGAAGTTTCGACATGGCGCTAAAACGTAATGCTGAGGTGCAGGCCAAGGTTGGGGTTCACCTTCAGCCCGCCGTTGCCGAACGAGGCGTGCATGCTGTTGACGCAAGGCTCCACGCGCAGCGAAAGGTCGTTGCTGATGTCGTAGGTAAAAAAATGTGCGTCCACCGCGGCGTCGATGATGTTGATGCCGTAGAAGAGCACGGTGAGGATGATGAAGTACTGCGTGTCGCGGCGGTAGCTGTTGCGGTAGTACTGCAGGCGGTCGACGGGCAGGTTTTTGAACTGCTCGGGCACCTTCGCTTCCTGAGCTGCACGCTCGTTTTCGAGCGCTTGCTTGTCGGCATCGTAGGTGGGCGAAGTTTGGTCGAGCTTGGTCATGGCAAGGTCGGCTTCGGCCATCTTCATGCGGGCGTTGTAGGCGTTGCCGTACAAGTCCCAGCGGAAGTTGTTGCTCTGGATGAAGTAGGCAAACGCAATGCCGCCGCCGTAGATGAGGGGCAGCTTCCAGTACCGTTGGTTGTAGATTTGTCCCGCGCCGGGGATGATGGCGGAGAGCAGCGCAGCCCGTCCGGGCGAGTGAAACGAGGTGTCTTTGAGCTCCACCACCTTGCCGCCCTCGTACGTGCCCTCCTGCTCCGGCGCCTGTGCCTGTGCGGCCTGAGCGAGGCACAGCAGCAGCGCAAGCAGCGCAGCGATGAGCTTCGTGTGTGCGTTGTTTTGTGTGTTCACCTTGATGTTGATTGCCGCTATGCCAGACCCGATAAGCGCTCGATGGTCTGGTGAATATCTGCGTCGCTCTGCAGCTCGATGGTGAGCTTGGCTCCGCCTTTGGCTCCGCGCTTCACGTTCACCGTGCCGCCAAAGCATTTTTCTACGCTCTCCACGAGCCTCACAAACACCTCCGACATATCCTCGCCAACGTCCGGCGCTACGTCCTCTCCGGGCTTGTCCACCTTGGGTTTGTTGGTGTCCTTGACCAGCTTTTCTACCTCGCGCACCGAGAGGCCTTTGTCGGCAACTTTCTTGGCGAGCGCCAGCTGCAGCTCGGGCGAAGCCACCATCAGCAGGGCGCGGGCGTGGCCAGCTTCGATGAGGCCGTCGCGCAGCGAGCGCTGAATTTCGGGTGGCAGCTTGAGCAGGCGAATGAAGTTGGTTACCGCCGAGCGACTCTTGCCCACCTTGTCGCTCACCTCCTCCTGCGTGAGGTCGAGCTCGGTCATCAGCCGCTGGTAGCTGAGCGCAATCTCAATGGCATCGAGGTCTGCGCGCTGCACGTTTTCGACCAAAGCCATGAGCAGGGTTTGGTTGTCGTCGGCCTCGCGCACGTAGGCCGGAATGGTGGTCAGCCCTGCCATTTGCGCGGCGCGATGGCGGCGCTCGCCCGCAATAATTTGGTAGCTGTGCGGGGCGAGACTGCGCACGGTGATGGGCTGTATCAGCCCGATGCTCTTGATAGATTCTGCCAGCTCGTTGAGCTGTGCTTCGTCAAAGTGGGTGCGGGGTTGCGCGGGGTTGGGCGCAATTTCGGAGAGGGGAATTTCCTTGATCAGCTCCGACTTTACAATGCCAGCGGCGACGTTGAGCGGTGCGGCTGCAAGGGCCGAATTGTTGCCCAGCAGGGTGCTCAGCCCGCCACCTAATCTCGATTTATTTTCCTTTGCCATACTACTATTTTCAAAAATATTTTTCTACTCGTTGCCCTGCTCGCTTCCCTGTGCTGGCGCGGCTTTCGCGCTGTCTGCGAGCTGCTCGTTGCGCTGCAAAAATTCGCGGGCAAGGTTCATGTAGGCAATGCTACCGGGCGACTGCGGCTCGTACAGCGTAATCGGTTTGCCAAATGCTGGAGCCTCGCTCAGCTTGACGTTGCGCGGGATGACGGTGTCGAAAGCGATGGTGCCAAAGGTGGTGCGCACGTCGTCCACCACCTCCTTGGCGAGGCGGTTGCGGGCGTCGTACATCGTGAGCAGGAAGCCTTCGAAAGTGAGGGTGGGGTTGAGGTTAGCCTGCACCAGCTTGATGGTGTTGAGCAGGCGCGTGAGGCCGTCGAGGGCAAAAAATTCGCACTGAATGGGCACAATCACCGAGTCGGCAGCGGCCAGCGCGTTGAGCGCAATTAGGCCCAATGAGGGCAGGCAGTCGATGAAGATGTAGTCGTACTGATCGTGCAGCTTGGCGATGGCCTGCTTGAGCACCAGCTCGCGACCGCTGGGGATGTTGACCAGCTCAATCTCTGCGCCCACCAAGTCCACGCGCGAGGGCAGCAGGTGCAGGTTGGGCAGGTCGGTTTGCAGCAAGGCCTCCTGCGGGTTCACGTTGTTGGTGAGGCACTCGTAGATGGTGAGCTTCATATCCTTTTCGGGAAATCCGAGGCCGCTTGTAGAGTTGGCCTGCGGGTCGGCGTCGATGAGCAGCACCCGCTTGTCGAGCGAGGCCAGCGCTGCCGCAAGGTTGATGGAGGTGGTAGTTTTTCCCACGCCGCCTTTCTGGTTGGCAATAGCAATAATTTTTGACATATTGTTTACGATTTATTTTTTACGGTTCAAATATCATCAGCCGAAAATAGCCCGCGAAGGTACGAATAAAAACCGGAA
>JAITOI010000169.1 GCA_031289995.1 Prevotellaceae bacterium
TTGCCGTGCAGGATGCGCAGCTCGCTCACGCCAAACATGCAGGCCTGGTCGACCAGCTCCTCCACCTCGTTCAGCGCCTCGTCGGCACGCATACCGCGCACGTCCACGCTGGGCTTGAAGTTGAGCCGTTTTACGGACAGGCTGCTGCCCATGTTTACCGTGGACTTGGGCGCACGACGACGGTTGGTCGGCTCGAGCTTATCCACCGCAACCGTGGTGTACACGCTGCCCATGGCGAGCACGGCCATGCCGTTGCTGTTGAGCTGCACCACCTCGCCCACCACGTTTTGCGACGCGATGCGGACGCAATCGCCCAGCTCAATTTTTTTCGCCACGCCTTGCTGAGCCTCGCCTTGCGCAGGATGTGCGGGGCTATGAGTTTTGGCGATGCGCGGCTTTAGCTCGCTCACATTTTCGCCTTCCAGCTGCTGGGCAAAGGTGGTCAAATCGCTACGCAGCTCGGTCGTGCGCTGCTTTTCGGCCTGCGCCTCTTTGATGCCGCGGATGGTATTTTCGATTTGTCGGTTGGCCTCTGCCAGCAGCTTTTTGGCCGCCTCCTTGGCCTCCTGAAAGTGGCGCTGGCGCTCGCCTTGCAGGCGCTCCAGCTCGGCCTCGTACTGCGCGGCCAGCTCCTCGACTTTCTTGTTTTGGCGGCGCACCTGCTCGCGCTTTTCTTCCCAGTATCGGCGGTCGCGGGCAATGCTGCGCAGGCTCTTGTCGAAGCCGGCCTGATGCTCGCCAAGCAGCGAGCGGGCGTAGCTTAGCGTCTCTTCGGGCAGGCCGATTTTGTGGGCAATCTCGAAGGCAAACGAGCTGCCTGGCGTGCCGCATTCGAGCTTGAAGAGCGGCTCAATTTTTTGCAAATCGAACAGCATTGCACCGTTGAACAGGCCTGCGGTTTTGCTGGCAAAGTGCTTGAGGTTGGCGTAGTGCGTGGTGATGATGCCGAAGGTGCCGCTCGCCACGAGGCTTGCCAGCACGCCCTCGGCAATGGCGCCGCCCAGCTGAGGCTCGGTGCCGGTGCCAAATTCGTCAATCAGGATGAGGGTTTTGGAGCTGGCGTAGCGCAAAAAATGCTTCATGTTTTTGAGGTGAGAGCTGTAGGTGCTGAGGTCGTTTTCGAGCGACTGCTCATCGCCGATGTCGATGAAGATGGCCTCGAAAATTCCCGCCTCCGAATTTTCGGCCACCGGTATCGGCAGGCCGCACTGCAGCATGTACTGCAGCAGGCCCACCGTTTTTATGCACACCGATTTTCCGCCCGCGTTAGGACCCGAAATTAGGAGGATGCGCTGAGCCGTGGTGAGGCGTAATGTGAGCGGCACAATCGGCTTGCCCTCCTTGCGCAGCGCGGCTTCGAGCAGGGGATGACGCGCGCTGTGCCAGTCCACTATTTGCTCGTCAAACAGCGTCGGCTTCACCGCATGAATACTGTTTGCGTAGAGCGCCTTGGCGCGGATGAAGTCGATGCATCCCAGCAGCTCCGCAGCCTGCGCGATTTGCGGCAAGTGCGGCGCAAGCGAGGCAGTGAAGGCGGTGAGGATTTTTATCACCTCGCGCTTTTCGGCAAAGCCCAGCTCGCGCAGGCGGTTGTTGAGCTCCACCACCTCGGCAGGCTCGATGAACGAGGTCTTTCCGGTGGCCGATTCGTCGAGCACGATGCCCGCGACTTTGCGCTTGCAGCTTGCGCTGACGGGGATGACGGCGCGGCCATCGCGCAAGCTCGGCTCCACGCCTTCGTCCACGTAGCCGTTGGCCTGCGCCTGCCGCAGGATGGCCATCATGCGGCGCGAAACCAGCTGCTGCGTGTCGAGCTGCTGGCGGCGCAGCTGCTGCAATTCGGGCGAGGCGCTGTCCTTAACGCGCCCCAGCTTGTCGATGATTTTGTCGATGCCCGCGCTCAGCTGCTCCAGCGTTTGCACCGGCTGCACGAGCGCGTGGAGGCGGGGGTAGATGCTGCTTTCGCCGCTCTCCTGATTGGCCTCGCCGAGCGCCTGCCGGTCGTGGCTTCGCGCCGCGCCGCTGCACGATTTTTTGAAGAAGCGCACGATGCCGCTCACCGTGTTGGCCAGCTGCAGCATCAGCATCAGCTCCTGCTCGTCGAGGTAGGCGCCAGCGATGCTGATTTTGCCCACGAAGTGCAGCACGTCCACGTAGCCGCTCTGCGGGAAGCTGTCGTCGTAGGTGCAAATGGCCTGCATTTCGGCAGTCTGCTCCAGCTGCTCGCAGAGCGCGTCGTAGCTGCTGCAGAAGCTCATCTGCGCCAGCATTTCGGCCGCAAGCCGCGTAACGCAACGGCTGCCGATGGCGCTGCGGATGTGGTCAAACCCAATCTTGGCCTCGAATGTAGAGGGGTATATTGGCGTGCGCTCCATGCTACTTACCGGCAAATTCGGCCGCCACCACCGTGCGAACGCTGGGGTAGGTTGCATCCATTCGGGCGAGCAATTCGGCAGCCGGCACGAACTCGGCAATCTCAATGCCCTCCTCGGTTTGCGGCGTTAACGAAAAGCTGTCGGCGGGGCAGGTCATGGCGTACCAGAGGATGCGCTTGAGCACGTCAACGCCTTGCAGCGCGTAGGTGTGGTAGGTTACGGTGAGCAGCCCGCGCAGCTGCAGGGTATCCTCCACGCCGCACTCCTCGCGCACCTCGCGCAGGGCAGTCTGCTCATAGCTTTCGCCAGCCTCGCACTTGCCCTTGGGCAGATCCCATACCCCGTTGCGAAAAATCATCAGGTAGTCGTTTTGGTCATTTTTCACCAGCCCGCCGGCCGCATTCACCACGACGTAGCGGCTGCAAAATTTAGCCCAGCTGTCATCCTCCACGTGCTGCTCTACGCCGTTCACAAAAACGTTGTACATTTTATATTCAGGTTTTAAATTTGGCGGGGCAAAGGTAGGAAAAACAAGCGAATAGTGAATAGTGAAGAGTGAAGAGTGAAGACGGTATTTGGAATGGCGCCTTAAAAAAAACAAAAAAAAACTTGTACAACCAAATATTTGTCGTACCTTTGCAGCCGAGTTTTCAGATTTTTGGCCAAGCATATCGCCTATGCCAACCGTCTGAAACCCGCGCTGTGGCAGGGGTTGAGAAGATTCGCAGCTCGCCAAAACGCAGCGCAGCTGAATGGAATATTTCCGCCTTCGCAGGGAATTTATTAGGGCTGAAGGGGGACAAAAATGAAAATAAAAATGCTATTGATTTACTAATTTTTAGATTATGCAACGATGAACGAATTACAAAGATTCAACAGCGTAGTAGAAAGCAAGGTCGTGACTTTGCGCAATCAGCACGTCATACTTGATTGCGACGTGGCGGAGTTGTATGGCGTGGAAACTAAGCGGGTCAACGAGGCTGTGAGCAACAATCCTGAAAAGTTTCCGGAGGGTTACGTTTTTGAACTACAAAATGCTGAAAAACAGGAAGTGGTCGAAAATTTCGACCGGTTCGAAAACTTAAAACACTCATCGGTAACTCCCAAAGCCTTCACCGAAAAAGGCCTGTATATGCTGGCTACCATACTCAAAAGCAAACGGGCTACGGAAACTACCATTGAAATTGTAGAAACCTTTGCGAAAATGCGCGAGCTTTCACGCACGGTGGGGCAGCTTGCCCGAACTGACGACAAGGAACAACAAAACGTACTGATGAAACAAGGTGGCAGCTTAATAGCTGACCTTTTGGGTAAAGAAATGCAGACCATAGGAAGCGAAATCGGATTTGAGCTGAACCTTGCCTTTTTGAAAGTCAAAGGTGCTGTTACGCAAGAGAAAAAGAAGCTAACATCGCAGCTCAAAGAGGCAAAAGAACTTTTGGACACAGCCGCCGTTACGCCCGAAGAATACGAAAAATTGAAAGCTAACATACTTGCTAAAGTATAAAAATGCCATCGATTTACTAATTGTTTAGATAATGTTATTATGAACACATCGTGAAAAAACAAGAGGAGCCGCCTGCTATGTGGGTGGTTTCACATAAAAAAATAGCGTTTTGCTATATTCTGACTCTTGAAACGTGAGAAATTTCAAAAATACAGTCAAGAAATAAGTGATGAACGCTCGCAGAAATGCGGGCTTACTTATTTGGCTGTATGGGTAAATTCTCACGACCTCAAGAGCGGATGTTTAAGTCCGCTTTTTTTATGTACCTATATCAACCATTGAGATTTCAACTGTTTTTAATTTTTTATTCATTTTTTTATTCAAATTTTCTTATGAAAACGACAAAATTAGTTTTGATTATCGGCGCCTGCATATTTGGGTGCTGTGGCGCTACGGCGCAAGAAAGCCAAAAGGTGGCTATCTTTGACCCTGCGGGTGATGTGAATGCCTCGTACAAGGAAATTGTTCGCGAGGAAATCAGCAACATCATCGTGAAC
>JAITOI010000116.1 GCA_031289995.1 Prevotellaceae bacterium
TGTCGCACCGCAAGCCGCACCTGCGCGAATTTGCCAGAGCGCACGACGCGATTGTGTTTGTGAGCGGGCGCAGCAGCTCCAACGGCAAGGAGCTGTACCAAGCCTGCGTCGAAGCCAACGCGCGCAGCTACATGGTGCAGGATGCCGACGACCTGCAAGCCGCGTGGTTTGTGGCGTGCAGCAGCGTGGGCGTGTGCGGCGCAACGTCCACCCCGCGCTGGCTCATGCGCAAGGTGGCCGAGGCGGTGGCAGCCTTCAGCTGAACACGATGGTCTTGTTTTTGTACACCAAAACCTTGCGCTGCAAATGCGCGTACACGGCGCGTGAGAGCACGATTTTTTCCAAATCGCGCCCCTTGCTCACGAGGTTTTCCACCGAATCTTTGTGGCTCACGCGCACCACATCCTGCTCGATGATGGGGCCTGCGTCGAGGTCGGCGGTAACGTAGTGGCTGGTGGCACCGATAATTTTTACGCCTCGCTCATACGAGGCTTGGTAAGGTTTTGCGCCTGCAAAGGCGGGCAAAAATGAGTGGTGTATGTTGATAATTTTGTTGGGGTAGCGGCCGATAAAATCCTCGCTCAGCACCTGCATATACCGCGCCAGCACTACGAAATTCACCTTGTTTTCCTGCAGCAATTCGAGCTGCTTTTGCTCCTGCTCGGCCTTGCTTTGCGCCGTAATGTTGAACAGGTGGTAGGGTATGCCAAACTGATGCGCCACGCCCTCCATGTCGGCGTGGTTGCTGATGATGAGCGGCACCTCCACGTGCCACTCTCCTGCGCTGTATCGCGCCAGCATGTCGTAGAGGCAGTGCGACATTCGCGACACGAAGATGGCCATGCGCGGGCGGTACGAGCTGAAGTAGATGCTGAACGTGGCGTCGTACTTGCGGGCAATGAGCGTGTCGAAGTAGTCGGTCATTTTTTCCTGCGGGATGGCGAAGCTTTCCAAGTCCCACTCCACGCGCATAAAAAAGTGGCTCTCCTCGCGGTCTACGTGCTGGTCGAGGTAGAGAATGTTGCCGTTATTTTCGGTCAGAAATTTGGTGATGGTGGACACGATGCCTTGGCGGTCGGCGCAGTGCATCAAAAGAATGGCGGTGTTCTTCATGTGAAGGTGGATGATAAATCGTGCCTCATTTTTCGTTCCGCATCAAGAGCGCAATGCCTGATTTTTTCAGCTCCTGCGCGAGCTGGTCGAAGTGGTCGAGCTCGAAGTAGTGGTAGGCGTAGAGCGTTTTTGGGCGGAACATTTTTGCGGCGCGAAGAAACATTTCGTCGGTCATGGTGTAGGGCAAATTTTTTGGCAAAAACGCGATGTCGATGTTTTCGAGCTTGCCCATTTCGTCGATGTCCTCCGTGTCGCCAGCCACGTACAGGCGTAGGTTTGCGAAGCTGAGCACGTATCCGTTGCCTGCGCCTTTTGCGTGAAACGGTAGGCCGTCGTCGCGCTTGTGCACGCGGTTGTAAGCGGGCACGGCATCGATGCGCAGGTCTTCCCAGCTGGCTCCGTCGCCGTTGGCGAGGCTCTGCGCACCTTGCAGCTCAAGGGCTGCGAGCTTGGAGGCGATGATTTTGGTGCTGCGTTTTTTGATTTTTGCAATGGCCGATTTGTCGAGGTGGTCGTAGTGCTCGTGCGTGATGAGGATGAGGTCGGCTTTGGGCAGCGTGGCGTAGTCGGCCTGCTCTGAGTAGGGGTCAACGTGGATGACCTTGCCCTTCCATGTGAGCACCAGCGAGGCGTGCCCCACGTGGTAGATGTAGAGGTTGCCCTCCGAGCTGGGAAAGGCAAGACCCAGCGGCGCGAGTGTTGGTGCGGTAGTCATGGCGAGTAGAAGGCTGATGAGCGTTAGCATTGCGAGCTTAGTTTTTCAAAATCATGGCTCCGTTTTCCTCCGTCACGGTGGCGTCAACGGTGGAGTCCTGCGCGATAGGGTCGTCGGGTCTGGCAGGCTTGGAGGCCACTGTGGGCTTGGGTTTGGGCGTTGCCTTCGGCTTCGCTTTCGGCGCAGATGAGGGCACGGGTTTGGCATCTTCGGGCGAAAATTCGCCGAGCTTTACGGTGAAATTTTCCTCCAGCGCTTCGATGTCGTAGGTCGTAGCAAGGCTGCTGCGGAAGGCGTACATCTTGCCGTTTTCGGGGTTGGTAACGGCGAAGCCCGACAGCAGCAGCTCGCCCATTTCGACCATAAAAATCATGTCGCGAATTTGCATCCGCTGAAAATTATTTTTGAACGAGGGCGCGTCCTTGATGGGAATGTTGACGGTGTACTGCCGCTCGGAGGTAATCAGGTCAAAGGTTTCGGAGTCGGCGTTGTAGCGGCTAATCTTGAAATCTTTCACCGAAATTTCCTTCTTCGAGTGCTGCACAAATTGCTCCAGCTCTTTGCTTGCGAGCTCGCGAATTTTTTTGCTGCGGTTGGCGGAGTTGATGCGCGTCAGGTAGTCCGGTGTTTTTTCGTATTCGCCTTTTTCGAGGAAAAGCATCATCTCCTTGTCCACGTATTTTTCGATAGATTCATCAACGTTGTCGGTGGGTTCGGCCAATTTTTTTTCGCGATGTGCACGGCGAAAGTAGAGCGCGGCATCGTCGTTGGCGGCCTGCTTAAAGAGGTCGTAGGCCGCCACCTCGTTGCCCACATCCATGTTGCTGGGGTCGATGGCCGAGGTGTTTTTTTTGGAGCCTGAGCGCGTCTTTTTTTTGGTCCCGATAGGCGCAGGCTCTATCTCAGGCGCAACAATAGGCGCTGTATCTATTGCTACCTCTGGCTCGGCGATAGGTTGATTCCACTCAACGATAGGTTGAGCCGGAGCGGTGTCGGCAACGAC
>JAITOI010000236.1 GCA_031289995.1 Prevotellaceae bacterium
AGTGGCCAAACGACATTTATGTTGACGAGCGCAAGATTTGCGGTATCCTGATAGAGCAATCATTCCAGAGCGATTACCTGTCGCAAACCGTGATCGGCATTGGGCTTAACGTCAACCAGCAGAGCTTTGGGCACGCGCCTAACGCCACCTCCATGCACCTGCAGCTGGGCTGCAACCACAAGCTTTCGCTGTGGTGTATAACCAAAGGCGTAACGCGACTCACGCTCGCCTTCTACGACATACTGCAGCGCTGCTACCCCAAGACTATGGAAACCCCCGCCAAGCAAGTCCGCATCCTTGCTCCCTTCATGCGGTACTACTACCTGCACCTCTACCACGGCGAAGGGCATCACCTATTTCGTGCAGGTGGCGAAACTTTTACTGCCCACATCGTAAGCGTGGCGCCATCTGGCGAAATTACGCTGCAAACGGAGCAGGGCCAAAGGCGCACCTACTGGTTCAAGGAGGTGGAGTTTGTGCAGCCCGAATAGGCTACTCTGCCAGCGCTTTTTCGATCGCCTCATCTGCCTCGCAAAGCCTTTGCCGGCAAAGCTTCAGCAGCTCGGCGGCGCGCTTCACAGCCTCGGCCATGCTGTCAACATCCAGCTCATTATTTTCGAGCTGCGCTATGATTTTTTCGACCTCGGCGAGGGCACTTTGGTAGCTGATTTCTTTCGTAGACATTTTCGATGGTGTTTAATTTTGCGGCGCAAAGGTACGAAGAAAACGAGGAACGGAAAACGCTGATGGCGCTTCAACGAGCGCGAGAATTGCGCAAAAAAAATCCCCACGCCACACATGGCGCGAGGATTTTTTTCATCGCCAAAACATCCTATTCGGCAATGGCCGCCTGCGCTGCAGCCAGCCGCGCAATGGGCACGCGGAAGGGCGAGCAGCTCACGTACGACAGGCCATTTTTGAAGCACAGCTTCACCGATTTTGGGTCGCCTCCCTGCTCGCCGCAAATGCCCAGCTTGATGTCGGGACGGGTTTGCCGTCCGCGTTCGCAGGCAATGCCGATGAGCTCGCCAACGCCTTTGGGGTCGATGGTTTGGAAGGGGTCGTGGTCGAGGATTTTCTTCTCGATGTAGTCGGGCAAAAAGTTGCTCGCATCGTCGCGGCTAAAGCCGTAGGTCATCTGCGTTAGGTCGTTTGTGCCGAACGAGAAAAATTCTGCCGTGCGGGCAATGCGGTCGGCGAGGAAGCAGGCGCGAGGAATTTCTATCATCGTGCCGTACTTGTAGTCAATGCTAATGCCGAACTTGGCGGTAGCCTCGGCGTGAAGCCTGTCCACAATGGCCTTGGTGATGATGAGCTCGCGTCCGCCAATGGTTACGGGCACCATGATTTCGGGCTTGGGATGCTTGCCGCTCTTGATGAGCTCGGCGGTGGCCTCAAACAGCGCACGCACCTGCATTTCGGTGATGGCGGGGTAGGTGATGCCGAGGCGCACGCCGCGATGCCCCATCATGGGGTTGGTTTCGTGGAGCGAGTCCACGCGCTTCGACACGTCGGATGCGCTAATGCCAAGCTCCTTGGCAATCTCCTCCTGCTTGTCGGGCGTTTGCGGCGCAAATTCGTGCAGCGGCGGGTCGAGCAGGCGGAAGGTTACGGGCATCCCGTCCATGGCCACCAGCGTGAGCTTCATGTCCTTCTTGACGAAGGGCGCAAGCTCGTTGAGGGCGCGCTGACGCTCGTCGTCGCTCACGCTGAGAATCATCTTGCGGAGGATGAACAGCGGCTCGTCGGAGCCTTTGCCGTAGAACATGTGCTCGGTGCGGAACAGGCCGATGCCTTCGGCTCCGAAGCTGCGGGCGAGGGCGGCGTCGTCGGCGTTGTCGGCGTTGGTGCGCACGCCCATTGTGCGGAACTTATCCACGATTGCCATGAACTGCTTGAAGCGCGGATTTTCGGAGCTCTCCATGAGGCTGATGGCGCCCACGTAGGCGTGCCCTTTGGTGCCGTTGAGCGTAACCACATCGCCCTCGTTGATGACGAGGTTGCCGCTCTTCAGCTTCGCGGTTTTGGTATCCTCGTTCACGTCGAGCACGCCTGCGCCAACGATGCAGCACTTGCCCCAGCCGCGGGCAACGAGCGCCGCGTGCGAGGTCATGCCGCCCAGGGCCGTGATGATGCCGTCGGAAACGCGCATACCGTCCACGTCTTCGGGGTTAGTTTCCTTGCGGAAGAGGATGACTTTTTCGCCGCGCTTAGTCCACCTCACAGCTTCCTCGGCGGTGAATACGGCCTTGCCCACGGCGGCGCCAGGACCTGCCGGCAAGCCCTTGCAGAGGAGCTGCGCGTCCTTCTCCGCCTTGGGGTCAACGATGGGGTGCAGCAGCTCGTCGAGCTGTGCTGGCTCCACGCGCATCACGGCAGTCTTCTCGTCAATCAGGCCCTCGGCCAGCATGTCCATCGCCATGTTGAGGGCAGCTGTGCCGGTGCGCTTACCCACGCGGCACTGCAGCATGTAGAGCTTGCTCTCCTGAATGGTGAACTCGATGTCGAGCATGTCGCAGAAGTTTTTTTCGAGCTTGGCGCGAATATCGCCCAGCTCCTTGTACAGCGCGGGCATTTGCTCCTGCAGCGAGGCGAGGTGCTTGTTCTGCTCGTTTTTGGTGTCGTCGTTGAGCGGGTTGGGCGTGCGGATGCCAGCCACCACATCTTCGCCCTGCGCGTTGATGAGCCACTCGCCGTAGAAAATGTTGTCGCCCGTTGCGGGGTTGCGCGTAAAGGCAACGCCGGTGGCGGACGAGTCGCCCATGTTGCCGAACACCATTGCCTGCACGTTGACGGCCGTGCCCCAGCTGTCGGGGATGCCCTCAATGCGGCGGTACGACACGGCTTTCTTGCCGTTCCAGCTCTTGAACACGGCCTGAATAGCGCCCACCAGCTGCAGCTTAGCATCGTCGGGAAAATCGACGCCCAACGCGGCTTTGATTTTCGCCTTGAAGGTGTCGGCCAGCTCGAGCAACTCCTCGGCCTGCAACTCGGTGTCGGACTTGTAGCCCTTGCGGTGCTTGTAGGCGTCGAGCATTTCGTCGAGCAGCTTGCGGATGCCTTTGCCCTCGGCGGGTTCCATGCCTTCGGCTTTCTCCATCACCACGTCGGCGTACATCATGATGAGGCGGCGGTACGAGTCGTACACGAAGCGCGGGTTGTTGGTTTTTTTGATGATGCCGGGGAGGGTGGCCGAGCATAGGCCGATGTTGAGCACGGTGTCCATCATGCCCGGCATCGACTTGCGGGCACCCGAACGCGCCGACACGAGCAGCGGATTATCGGGGCTGCCGTACTGCATTCCCATCTGCTTTTCCACGTCGGTAATGGCCGACCACACGTCGTCCATAAGCCCCTTTGGGAGCACGCAGCCGTTGGCGTAGTAGTCGGTGCAACACTCGGTGGTGATGGTTAATCCTGCGGGCACAGGCAGCCCCAGCAGACACATTTCGGCAAGGTTTGCGCCCTTGCCACCCAGCAGATTTTTCATGTCTGCCTTACCTTCGGCGGTCTTCCCGCCGAACTTGTACACATACTTTGTTGACATTTTTGTTTTTGTTTTTTGGTATAAAATTATGGTTTACTTAATTGCTACATCCCAATGCTGGCAAGGGTTTGCGTCCCTCTCATCCTTCCACTCCGCTGCCGCGAAAAAATGCCTCTGCAGCTTGATGAGGCTTGCCATTGCGCTGCGAAAAAAAGCGGGCAAAGGTAGTAAAAATATGCAATATGCGATGTGAGATGTGAGATGTGCGATGTGCGACAATGCCAGCGCCTATGAGGGCTAAATCTCGTGGGATGGCAGCTTGGTAGCATGGTCAATTGTCCTGCCGTGCGCACGGGTGTAGGCTGTGGCCCGAATGAGGTCTGTGCTCCGTGCGCAAAGACCGCGACGGTATCGTTGGCTACTGAGGTTGTTTTGTTGAAGAAAAATTAGGTAGAAATGAGGTTTACTACCACTACCCAACCCATTGCAAAACCTTAGTTTTGCAGGCTCCCTTAGTAGCCAACAATGCGCATCCGCGTCTTGCGCACTGGGTAGGGACGCGATTAATCGCGTCCCTACACATTCGTGGCACAAGCAACACCCGTGCGCACAGCAGGCCGCCAACATTTTTGCTGCGATTATCTCCCAATTTTTTGCATTCTGCAAAAAGATTAATACCTTTGCCGGCCTAAAAAATGATGCAAGTTTTTATTCACCATAGCTGACAACAATATGCACTCGAAAGCTACTCAACTTTTACGCTACACGCTGCTGTGCGCCGCCCTGTACGCCTTGCCGGCGCTGGGATGGGCGCAGGAGGCGGAGGCGA
>JAITOI010000248.1 GCA_031289995.1 Prevotellaceae bacterium
CGTATTAATTTTTTTGCTATTTTTGCCCCGCATTTTTCTTGAAGATTTTACTACTACTTAAACACCCTACAAGCTATGCTAAACAAAGTAATGCTGATTGGCAATGTGGGCCGAGAGCCCGAAGTGCGCCACCTCGACAGCGGCGTATCGACAACAACTATCACGGTGGCAACGTCCGAAAGCTACACCGACAAAACTACCGGCGAGCGGCGCACGTCCACCGAATGGCACAACGTGGTGCTGTGGCGGCAGCTGGCCGAATTTGCCGAAAAATATATCCGCAAGGGTTCGCAAATTTTTGTTGAGGGCAAGCTGCGCACCCGCAGCTGGGACGACAAAGACGGACAAAAACGCTACACCACCGAGGTGGTTGCCGACGTGGTTCGCCTGCTCGGCGGCCGCCGCGAAGACAACAGCAACAGCAGCAGCAACAGCAGCAGCAGCAACACGCCATCGACGGCCTCAACACCCCACCCTACACCCGCCGCAACCCCAGCAACCACGCCGGTTTCGGCAGCAGCATCGCCCACCGAAGAAGTGGCCAACAGCGATGACCTTCCGTTCTAAAAAACAGCACGCGCTACTACAGCCACGCGAAGCGAAGCAGCACCACCGCACAGCGGAGCTACTTCGCTTCGCTGCGTTATGCACTTTTTTTGCGGCAGCTGCGCCCTGTCGCGCCGACCTCAACGTGCTGCCGCAGGGCAGCAGGGCTGCGGCTTTGGGCAACATTGGCGTGGTGAACGCGGACGTGTTTGCGGCCTACAACAATCAGGCTGCGCTGGGATTTTTGGCCTCGCCTGCAGCTATGGTGCACTACCAAAATAGCTACTTCAGCGAGGCGCTGGGGCTAAGCGCGGCGGCGGTGGCCGTGCCGGTGCCGGTGGCGGGTGTGGCGGCTGTTGACCTCTGCTCGTTTGGCTACTCGCAGTATCGCGAAACCCGCATGGGTGTTGGGCTGGGCAAGCAGCTGTCGGGGCGCGTGGCGGTGGGCGCTCAGGTGTGCTACCACCACATTAGCGTGGCGGGCTACGGCAGCACCGGCGCCGTAACCGCCGAGCTGGGGCTGCTGGCCGAGCCGCTCAAGGGCTTGTGGGTTGGTGCGCACGTGTTCAACTTCACCGGCTCGCGCTACTTTAGCCCGCAGTACCACGAGCGCCTGCCGGTGATGTTCGACCTCGGCCTGAGCTACCGCGTGGCGCAATACGCGCTGCTGCTGGCCGACGCAAAGCTCGACTCGGACAAGCCGGTGCAGGTGAGGGCGGGCGCCGAGCTGCACGTGGTGAAGTCGCTGGCGCTGCGGTTCGGCGTGCAGGTGAAGCCGGTGGAGCTGTTTGCCGGCTTCGGCTACGCCTACAAGCAGCTGCAGGTGGACGTGGCCTTTTCGCGGCACGAGGTGATGGGCTACTCGCCGCAAATTTCGCTCTGCTACAGCTTCAAATCCAAACGGCGAAACGCTGAGCTATGAGCATCCACCGGACACTGGTAGGGCTGATGCTGGCGCTTGCTGCGCCGGCGCAGGCAGCCGCGCAGGGCGACGCGGCGCAGCTGGCCATTGCCCACATCGTGGAAAAAATTGCGACGCTGGAGGACGCCGATGCCTCGCTCGACATGGTTTACGAAACGCTGACAGCCTACGCGCTCAACCCGCTCAACCTAAACACAGCAAGCGTTGCAGAGCTGATGCAGCTGTGCGTGCTCAACGAATTTCAGGCCGAGAGCGTGCTCGAGTACATTGCGCAGTACGGCGAAATGCAAACGCCCTACGAGCTGCAATTCGTGCAGGGCATCACGCAGGAGATGATGATGCTGATGCTGCCGTTTGTCGCAACGCAGCCACGCGAAGCCAACGCCCAGCCTACCCTGCGGCAAATGCTCACCGGCGGCCAGCATCGCGTGCTGATGCGAGCGAGGCAAACCCTGGAGCAGGCGCGAGGCTACCGCGAAGGGCAGTACTTGGGCAGCCCGCAATCGCTGTACGCGCGCTACCGCTACACCTTTCGCGACCGCGTGCAGTGGGGCTTTACGGCAGATAAGGATGCGGGCGAGCCGTTTGGTGGAGCGCAAAACAAGGCAGGTTTCGACTTCTACTCGGGGCACGTGCAGGCCAGCAAAATCGGGCGGTTGCGCAACATCGTGGTGGGCGACTACTACGCGCAATTTGGGCAGGGGCTGCTGCTGTGGCAGGGCGGCTCGTTCGGCAAATCGAGCGATGCGTTTAGCATAGCCAAGCAGGGAAGCGGCGTGCGGGCGTACAGCGGCGCGGACGAAAACAGGTTCTTCCGGGGCCTGGCGGCAAGCCTTGATGTGGCAAGGAATTTGCGAGCCACAGCTTTTTTTTCGTACAAAAATATCGACGCCAACGCCGACACCACAGGCGTGTTTTCGACCCTGCAAACGTCGGGGCTGCACAACACCGCGAGCACGATGGCGGGCAAAAATACGGTGAGCGAAATGGTGGCGGGCGGCAACGTGTCGTACAGCTTCCGCAAGCTGCGCATCGGCGTGAGCGGCCTGTGGCATAGCTTTGGCGGCGACTACCAGCACAACCCCGCGCCCTACCGCTACTTTGAGCTGAGCAAAAACACGAACGCCAACCTCAGCGCCGACTACCGCTGGTACGTCAGGCGAGCTCACCTGTTCGGCGAAGTTGGCCTAAGCCAAAACGGTGGCCTGGCAACGCTCAACGGCTGCGCAGCCGACGTTGCGCCGCGCCTGCAGCTCGTTGCGCTGCACCGCTACTACCAGCCGCAGTACCAAGCGTACTACGCCAACGCTTTTGCCGAAGGCGGAAAAACGGCCAACGAAAATGGCTTCTACCTCGGCGCCAACATAACGCCGCACGCCAAGGTAAAAGCCTCGCTGTACTTCGATGCGTCGTCGTTCGAGTGGCTGCGATTTCGGGCGATGTCGCCCTCGCGCGGCTTCGATTTTTTGCTGCAAACGGCCTACGCAGCTACGCGCTCGTGCTCGATGTACGTGCGGCTGCGCTACGACAACAAGCAGGAAAATATGCCCGCCGATGCGCAGCCAACGCGAGCCGTGGGCAGCCTCGAAAAGCTGCACCTGCGCTACAACATCGGCTACCAGCTGGTGGATGGGCTACGCTGCGAAACCCGCGTGGAGGCGGCGTCGAGCCAAGCGGAGGGCGGCACGCGCGAGTACGGCGCAATGGCGTTTCAGAGCTTGCAGTACAGCTGGCAGCAGCTGTCGTTTTCGCTCCGCTACGCGATGTTCAACACGAGCAGCTTTGCCACCGCCATCTACGCCTACGAGAACGACGCGGCCTACGCATTCTCCGTGCCAGCCTACTACGGACAAGGCTCGCGATGGTACGTCAACCTGTGCTGGCAGCCCGTCGAGCAGCTGGATATTTGGCTTCGCTGCGCGCAAACAACGCACTTTGACCGCGACACCATTGGCGACGGCGCGGCGCAAATTGCGGCAGACCATCAAACGGAGGTGAAGCTGCAGGTGATGGTGAAATTTTAGATGCGATATGCGACTATGCGATATGCGATGTGCGACAAGACAGTGGCTGTCCGATATGTGACTTGCGATGTGCGATGCGCGATGTGCGATGTGTGATGTGCGACAAGACAGTGCTGGGTTGCGATGTGGGATGTGGGATGTGGGACTAACGGCTGGTGCTGTGCTTGCGTTTTGTCATTTTCGATAGGCGGGTGGCGACTGGTGGCAGGCTGATTTTGCCCGACTTCATGGGGTCGAAGCCTTCGCCGAAAACGCCCGTCACGCTTGCCGTGGACACGAATGCGTCCTTGTCGATGCCGTTAATAATTTGGTACACGATGTTGATTTCGTACTTGCGCACCACGAGCAGCAGCACGTTGCGCTCCTGCTGCGTGTACCAGCCTTTGGCGTAGAGCATCGTGATGCCGCGCCCCATTTTGAGGCACACCGCGTCGGCAATTTCCTTGTACTTGTTGGAAAAAATGAGCACCTGCATGCTCTGCTTGGAACCCACCAGCAGCGCGTCTATCACGTAGGTGG
This sequence comes from Prevotellaceae bacterium, assembly GCA_031289995.1. Next base: position 4,012 of record JAITOI010000248.1, read on the forward strand.
ACACGGCGCACATGATGCCGCCGTAGAGCAGCGAGAGCACCGTGCGGTCGGGCAAAAACATGGACGAGCCGATGATGATGATGTCGCAGTAGAGCATCACGCGGCCCGGGTTGACGTGCTTAAATTTGTTGATGATAAGCGCTATGATGTCGGTTCCGCCGGTGTTTCCGCCCCGCGTAAACGCAATGCCGATGCCGGCTCCCTCGCACACTCCGCCCACGATTGCCCACAGCAGCAGGTTGTTTTCGGCCTGCACCTGCGCGATGAGCGCGTCGGGCACAATCGTCGGCAGGTAGTGGAAGAGCAGCGTGCTCAGCAGGATGCCGTAGATGGTTTTGGCGCCAAAGCTGCGGCCGTTAATCTTCGTGCCGAGCAGCACCAGAAAGACGTTGAGCAGGAAGTAGGAGTACGACACCTCGAAGCCCGTGGCGTAAAAAATCAGGGCGCCAATGCCGCTGATGCCGCCGCCCACAATGCCGTTGGGGATGACAAACGCCACCCACGCGAACACGAAAATCACCAGGCCGAGGGAGATGATGACGTAGTCTTTGAGGATTTTTAGGAGGTTGTGCAAGTGAAGAGTGATGTTTGAAGTTGAATATTCGGGCGCAAAGGTACGGCAAAAAGCTGAAAGTAGCAAGCTGTTTGCAGAATGGCTAAATCTTTTTTTGAGGTGCTATTCCAATTGTCCTGCCGCGCGCACGGGTGTAGGCCGTGCCCCGAAGGAGGCCTGTGCTCCGTGCGCAAGACCGTGGATGGGTGTCGAGACCGTAGGCTAAAGCCTACGGTTAATAAAGTGCCGTCCCGTGCGGGACTATTCCGACACTATCTTTATGGCGGGAACAATGGCAGTTACAAGCATTGGTACCGCGTCAGCGTAGTCCCGCACGGGACGACACTTTATTAACCGTAGACGTAAGTCTACGGTAGCGAAAACAAGCGTGTGTCTTGCGCACGGAGCACAGGCC
>JAITOI010000033.1 GCA_031289995.1 Prevotellaceae bacterium
TGTTAGATGTTTCAAGGTTTTCATACGAATGTAAAATTGTTTTTTAGATGCCGGATTATGGCGGATTAGTCTTGTAGCTTGGCGCACAAAAATTCGCGGTTGAGGCGTGCGATGTGCGAAATGGAAATGCTCTTGGGGCACTCGGCTTCGCAGGCTCCCGTGTTGGTGCAGCTGCCAAAGCCCAGCTCGTCCATTTTGGCGACCATTGCCTTGGCGCGGCGTGCGGCTTCGAGCTTGCCTTGCGGCAGCAGCACGAGCGAGCTGACGCGGGCTGACACGAACAGCATAGCCGAGCCGTTTTTGCACGAGGCCACGCAGGCGCCGCAGCCAATGCAGGCAGCAGCGTCCATGCTCTCGTCCGATTTTTCCTTGGCAATGGGAATGGCGTTACCGTCGGGCGCACCGCCAGTGTTGACGGAAATGAAGCCGCCTGCCTGCAGGATTTTGTCGAACGCGCCGCGGTCAACCACCAGGTCTTTCACCACCGGGAAACCCTTGCTGCGCCAGGGTTCGATGGTGATGGTGTCGCCATCCTTAAACTTGCGCATGTGGAGCTGGCAGGTGGTTACGTCGTCGTCGGGGCCGTGCGCCCGACCGTTGATGTAGAGCGAGCACATGCCGCAAATACCCTCGCGGCAGTCGTGGTCGAAGGTTACCGGACCGCGGCAGCCCTTGCTGTGCGCCACCACCTCCTTGCCCTCGCGCACGAGCTGGTCGTTGAGGATGTCGAGCATTTCGAGGAACGACGAATCGGACGAAATGTTGCTCACCTTGTATTGCTCAAAGCGGCCTTTGGCTTTTGCGTTTGCCTGACGCCAAACTTTTAGTGTAAGATTCATATCTTTTTTTGCTTTAGAATTTGTATGCTAAATGGAAAATTCAACGGTTTTGGGCGCCGTCAGCTCTGACGGCGAGGACAACTCTGACGGCGAAGACGGCTCTATTGGCTCTGGTAGCGGGGGCTGCGAGGGCAGCTGCTGTTGGGTTTTGCGCTCGCGTAAGCCCGTCCAAATTTCGCTGAGCACCATAGCCATGAGCGCCATCGAGGGGGTGTGGTAAAACACGCCCAGCCGCCACGAGGTGGTAGGCTCAATGAACACGCGGGTTACCACCGCAATCAGCACAAAATAGTTGAGCACGCACAGCAGCCAAAACGAGCTGCTTTTGTTGCGGCGGTAAAACCATCTGCTGCGCAAAATGAAGTAGGATATGGTGAACGTGAGTATGATGGTGTAGAAGTAGTGCGCCACGTGCCGCGCAGCGTTGAGCGCAGGGAAAATGGAGCCGCTGTGGTAGTACGACGCGCCGTCGGGAAGCAGGTTGCTGTTGAAGTATTTGTTGATGACGCTCTCGGAGATGACCGGATTTTTCCACTCCGAAATATTGAAAAAATGGTAGTGGCTCACGGCGCTCGGCACAACGTACATGCGCGCAAACAGCAGCGGAAAGTGCGAGATGAGGTCGTCGGCAAACTCTTCGAAAACGATGCCAACCTTTGCCCAGCCTATGGAGTAGGGCACCTGGTCTTCCTGCAATTTGTAGAACAAAAACTGTCGCAACGGCATACGGTTGTTGGCCAGCATCTCGTTCGACATCATGTTCGCCTCGGTGTACACGCTGTCGGGGAACTGCATCAAAAAGTGGTACAGCTCGCGCGATGCGTCCTTGTGCAGAATATCCAAGTCCATCTCGCGCAGGTGCGGAATCATGGTGATGACGTTGTTCATTTTTTGCCAGCCGCTGTAGGACGATATGGTCTCGACCTTAAACGAGGACTGGTACGAGGATTTGAGCTTATCGTGGATGTAGTAGTAGGCCGCCAAGGGCAGCAGCAGCAGCAAAAATTTGTACCATCGGATGTACTGTTTTTCCTTGATGAGCCACAGCGCGAGTATGAGCACTGCGGCGGGGATAAACGTTGCGGCGTTGTAGCAGGTGGCGTATATCACCAAAAACAGGGCGTGAAAGGCGAGCAAAAAGCCCGCTATTTTGCCCAGCTCAATCCTGCCCCAGCCCCCGTTAGGCTTGGCGACGAGGTGCATCCCCACCGCGATAAAAAGCATGGTGAACGAGGCGTAGAGACCCTCGTTGGTTACGCCGTTGGTGCTAAACAAAATGGTGGGGCAAACGATGATGAGCGCCGCAAAGATGTAGAAAATGACGCGGTTCATGTAGCGGAAAAGGTACTTCACCGTGAGCACGAAAAACAGGTTTGCGCCAGCGCTAATCACGTAGAACGACACGAAGTACCACGTGAGCGAAGGGCTGATGTAGTGCAGCAGCTGCACCGTTCGGCTGTAGCCCGCGGGCCGCCATGCGTTGGTGGCGCCGGTGGCTGCCGACACGAGGTATTTGATGGAGTTGTCGTCGATGAAGAACGGCAGGATGTAGGTGAAGCGGATGTAGATGCCCAGCAAAATGTACAGCCCGACCATTCCAGCCAACGCCAAAATCTGCTCCCTCTCAAGCATGAATGAGAGAAAACCACAATTACTTCGTAGCGCTTTTATTTTGCTTTGCAACGACATTTTCTTGTTCTGCGGATTGCTAATCTTTGTAGTTTCGGGTGGCCACTTTAATGAACTCGTAGTTGAGCGACTCCTTGTGCAGCACCGGTTCTTTGTCCCTACCGGCGTACTCCCATGCGGCAACGTACATGAAGTTGTCGTCGTCGCGCTTAGCTTCGCCCTCGTCGGTTTGCATCTCCTCGCGCAGGTGTCCGCCGCAGCTTTCCTTGCGGTGCAGGGCGTCGCGCGCCATCAGCTCGCCCACCTCGAGGAAGTCCGCCACGCGCACCGCTTTCTCCAGCTCTTGGTTGAACTCCTCGTTGGTGTTGGGCACAAACACGTCGTGCCAAAACTCGTCGCGCAGCTGCTTGATTTCGGCAATCGCCGCCGTCAATCCAGCCTCGTTGCGAGCCATGCCCACGTTGTTCCACATAATTTGCCCCAGCTTTTTGTGGAAGTAGTCAACAGGCTGCGAGCCTTGAATGGCAAAGAGCGCAGCGATTTTGTCGTTCAGCTTTTTCTCGGCTGCGTCAAATTCGGGCGCATTCACGTCGATTTTTTTCTCCTGAATTTTTCCGGCGAGGTAGTCTCCAATGGTGTACGGCAGCACGTAGTAGCCGTCCGCCAGGCCTTGCATCAGCGCGGATGCGCCGAGGCGGTTGCCGCCGTGGTCGCTGAAGTTGGCTTCACCAATGGCGTACAGGCCGGGCACGGTGGTCATCAGGTTGTAGTCCACCCACAGCCCGCCCATCGTGTAGTGAATGGCGGGGTAGATGGTCATCGGCTCCTCGTAGGGGTTCACGTCGGTAATTTTTTCGTACATCTGGAAGAGGTTGCCGTAGCGCTCCTCGATGATTTTTTTGCCCAGCCGCTTGATGGCTGTGGAGAAATCGAGGAACACCGCCAGCCCTGTTTCGTTCACGCCAAAGCCCGCGTCGCAGCGCTCTTTGGCGGCTCGCGAAGCCACGTCGCGCGGCACGAGATTGCCGAAGGCGGGGTAGCGCCGCTCGAGGTAGTAGTCGCGGTCGTCCTCGGCAATTTGCGAGGCTTTGAGCTGCTTTTTGCGCAGCTTTTCCACGTCCTCTTTTTTCTTGGGAACCCAAATCCTGCCATCGTTTCGCAGCGACTCGCTCATCAGCGTGAGCTTGCTCTGCTGCTCGCCGTGCACGGGGATGCAGGTGGGGTGAATTTGCGCAAAGCAAGGGTTGGCAAAGAAGGCACCTTTTTTGTAGGCCTGCCATGCGGCGGAGCCGTTGCTGTTCATGGCGTTGGTGGAGAGGAAAAACACGTTGCCGTAGCCGCCCGAGGCAATCACCACCGCGTGCGCGCTGTAGCGCTCCATGGCGCCGGTAACGAGGTTGCGGGCAATCACGCCCTTCGCCTCGCCGTTCACCAGCACGATGTCGAGAATTTCGTGGCGGGGATACGACGTTACGCTGCCCTTGGCAATTTGGCGGTTGAGCGAGGCGTAGGCGCCCAGCAGCAGCTGCTGTCCTGTTTGTCCGCGGGCGTAAAAAGTACGGCTCACCTGTGCACCGCCAAACGAGCGGTTGTCGAGCAGCCCGCCGTAGTCGCGGGCAAAGGGCACGCCTTGCGCCACGCACTGGTCGATGATGCGCCCGCTCACCTCGGCCAAGCGATACACGTTCGACTCGCGGGCGCGGTAGTCGCCACCTTTAATGGTTTCGTAGAACAACCGGTATACGGAGTCGTTGTCGTTCTGGTAGTTTTTTGCCGCGTTGATGCCGCCTTGCGCAGCAATAGAGTGGGCGCGGCGCGGCGAGTCGCTGATGCAAAATATTTTCACGTTGTAGCCCAGCTCACCCAACGAGGCGGCAGCAGAGGCTCCGCCCAAGCCGGTGCCCACAATGATGACATCGAGCTTGCGCTTGTTGGCGGGATTTACCACGCGAATATGCGACTTGTGGTTAGTCCACTTGTCGGCAAGCGGACCCTCGGGAACTTTTGAAACTAACTTGTCTGACATAATTTTTACGGTATAATTTTCACTTTGTCGTAATTCGTATCACCCCGTTCAAGCCCTTGTCGCCGTAAGCGGCAACGCTTGCCGAATCCTTCAGCACCTCTACGCTCGTGATGCTGTCGGGCGAGATTTTGTTCAGCTCCGTCGTATCCGAAATTTGGCCGTTGATGATAACCAGCGCGTCCTTGAGCTGAGCATGGCTGCAGCCTTTTACAACCCGACAGCAGCCTTTGTCTGCGCCTGCGTGCGGGCATTGCGAGGTTTCGCTAACCCTTGCTGCGTGGCACTTTTCGGGCATTTTTCCTTCGGCAGGTTGCGGCGCAAAGCCGAACAAAAACCACAGCACCACCGCCGCAAAACCAAGCGCCACCACGGATGCGAACACCGTGGCAATAACCTGCAGGCGCTTTAGCCAAGTCTTGTTGTTGAAGCCAATCGTTTGCAATGCGCTCCAAAATCCGTGCGTAAGGTGAAACCACAGCGCCACTATCCACACGAGGTAAATCAGCGCCCACACTGGGTTTTCAAACGTTTCTTTCACCAGCAGGTAGGGGTTTTCGGCGGGGTGCCCACCAATAAATTCCTGCAGCTGCATCTTCGCCCAAAAGTGGCTC
>JAITOI010000095.1 GCA_031289995.1 Prevotellaceae bacterium
CAAGATTCTTGCAATTGCAAGAAGCCTAAATAAAATCAAAAGTAAGATTCTTGCAATTGCAAGAAGCCTAAATAAAATTTGAAAACAAAATTATTGCAATTGCAAGAAGCCTAAATAGAATCTAAAACAAGATTCTTGCAATTGCAAGAAGCCTAAATAAAATCTAAAACAAGATTAATGCAAATGCAAGAAACCTAAATAAAATTTGAAAACAAGATTATTGCAATTGCAAGAAGCCTACTGAACCTCATTTCCACCTAATTTTCTTCAACAAGACAACCTCAGTAGCCATAAAGGTACAATCTCTCCCAACCTCATTACCTTATTTTAATTTTACTGAGGTAATGAGGCAATGAGGTTAGGAATGTGGAATATCTCATTCGGCTACTGAGGTTGTTCTGTTAGAGAAATGAGGTTGAAATGAGGTTTTGCACGCCTGATGGCTAGAACCTCGCCCCTTTTTCTACACCCATCCTACCAGCAATTTTTCGTCTATCAGGTTTTGTGGGCAAGCGTCCACGTACCTGAATTTGTATTCGGGCACGACAGCTCTGAGCATCGGCGGAATTTCAAAAAAGTCTTTGGCCGTGTGGTAAATGGAAATCAGCAGCACGGGCTTGTCGCGCTCAATGGTTGCCAGTCCGCCTTTCACCGCAAACAATTCAAAACCCTCAACATCCATCTTTATCAGCCCAACGCTTCTACCGCTGCACTCCGCGTCGATGGTAGTAATTTCGATGGCTTCGGTTTCCCACTCCGACTTTTTCACAACCGACTCGTCCAACACGGATGAAGCAATGCCGCACACGGCTATGGTGCTCGTAGCCGCAACGTCGCCAATCCCCTTGCTGACGGCAAAAACTTTATCGCCAACCTTGTTCATGGCGATGGTTTGCAGCAACATTTTGTGGTTGCTGCTCGTTGGCTCGTAGGCAAAAATGTGGCGCGGCCGGTACTGCAAAAAGAAAATCGCGGAGTCGCCATAGTACGCGCCTACGTCCAAGAAATCCTTGCCCGCCATTGCCGCTTTCGCAGCTTGAGGCACAACGTCCAAACCATAGTGGTAGCCAAACGTGTTTATCTCAAATGCTTTTTGCGGCAGGCGATACTCCTGCCCCTCGTAGCGCAGCCGGTAGCCGCCTTTGCAAATGGACGTTCCGCGCTTTATTTTTTGCGCTATGGCGTGGCATTGCTGTTGCGCTTCGGTGGAGGGCGATGGCGGGTAGCCAATCACTGACATTACTCGGATGTCCACGTGCTGTTGAATGCCCGCCTCGTCTTCGGCAGGAAAGTACTGGCAAGTGTCAAAATTCAGCTCGTGCTCAAAGCAATACTGCACAAAATCTATTGCCCACGGCGACAAAGATACTATCTTTTGCTTGCCCAGCATTACGCGAATGCCGCGCAATACAGGCTTGCTTCGCCATTTTAGAGGCAAGCACAGCCACAGGCAGTGAACCGTTTTTTTCAATACATTTGGCTTTCCTTGCGGCACCGGTTGCCGCTTTCCTTTCAGCAGCGCAATCATTCGCTCCTGAAGGTAGCTTCTGTTGATAATCATAGTAGCATGTTTTTTATTTGTGCCTACTCTTTGCTTTTAGCCATCGCGCTGTTCGGCAATATTTACGATGGTTGTCCTCCTGTTCACATACGCACAAAAAAGGCGTGGGACAAATTTACCACGCTTCTAAGGTACGACCAAGCACCCACATATAACCGATAAAATCGCCCACGCAACATGCGCAGGCGTTCGCTTATTCGGTTTATGATGATGCTGCTGTAAAATTGGTCGTTTTTAGAAGCATGAATAAAGCATAACGCTTTTTCCTATATTTTTAAAATGTGCGTATCCGCACTTGTCTTTATGTCATAGTAAGCTGGAGTAAAATGGTTAATAATTTGATTGTCGAATGTAAAAAGGCACGAGTTTCCCCATCAAAAGAGCAACACTTTCCTCTCCAAAAGTCAAAACAGTATCAAAATTTCCTTCCGGGAGAGAAAGCATTGCTCGTTCCAAGTCTTCTTGCGGGGTGTTTTTACCTATTCACCTGCCACCGCCTATCCCCCGTTTTGAGGAAAGCCACAACTTGCCTTGCAGCAGCAAGTCCAGCGTTGACGTTGGCCTCGGCGGTTTCGGCACCCATCTTTTTGGGGGTGGCAAATACGCGGCTGCCAAACTTGGTGTCGAGGACTGGCTGTATGTCGGTGGCAATGTCGGTAACGTACTTCAGGTCGGGGCGCTCGTTGAGGGCTTGTTCGAGCTCCGCCTCGTTGATGACCTCCTTGCGGGCGGTGTTCACGAGGCAGCTGCCCTTGGGCAGGCGCGACAGCAGGGCGTAGCCGATGCTCTTCTTGGTTTGCTCGGTGGCGGGGATGTGCAGCGACACGTAGTGGCAGGTGGCGTACAGCTCTTCCACCGTGGCGCAGAATTTCACGCCGTCGGCCTGCATTTTTTCGGCCGAAACGAAGGGGTCGAAGGCGTACACGTCCATGCCGAAACCCTTGCCCAGCAAGGCTACCAGCCGTCCCACGTTGCCGTAGGCGTGAATGCCCAGGTTTTTACCCTTGAGCTCCGAGCCGGTGCCGGCCGTGAAGCTATTGCGGGCGGCGTAAACCATGAGGCCCAGCGCGAGCTCGGCAACGGCGTTGGAGTTTTGTCCGGGGGTGTTCATGGCCACAATGCTGCGGGCGGTGCAGGCGGCGAGGTCGAGGTTGTCGTAGCCGGCACCGGCGCGAACCACCACCTGCAGGCTGCCGGCAGCGTCCACCACCTCTTGGGTTACCTTGTCGCTGCGCACAATCAGCGCGTCAGCATCGGCAACGGCGGCGAGGAGCTCGGCCTTGTTGGTGTACTTTTCGAGGAGAACGGTTTCGATATCCGCCTCGTCGAAAATCTTTTTCATGCCATCCACCGCTGCTTTGGCGAATGGCTTTTCGGTTGCAATAAGCGCTTTCATTTTGGTTGATTTTTGTTAGGCATTTTTCTGCTCATAGCCCCTCATGCACTCCACCAAATCGAGCACGCTCGCGGGAGGCAGGGCGTTGTAGGTGGAGGCGCGGAAGCCGCCCACCGAGCGGTGTCCCTTGATGCCAACCATGCCGGCAGCTTTGGCCACGTTGAGGAAATCTTCCTCCTTGGCCTTGTACTGGTCGCGCATCACGAAGGGGATGTTCATCAGCGAGCGCGATTCCTTTTCGGCGGTGCCCACAAACATTTTGCTTTCGTTGTCGAGGTAGTCGTACAGGTGGCCTGCCTTGCTTTGGTTCCGCTCGGCTATTGCCTCCAGGCTGCCGAACTCTTCCTTGAGCCACTTGAGCGTTTCGCGCATGGCAAAAATGGCGAACACGGGCGGGGTGTTGAAGAGGGATTTTTCGGCAAGGTGAGTGCGGTAGTCGAGCATCGTGGGGATGGCTCGCTCCACCTTGCCCAGCACGTCCTCGCGCACGATGACGAAGGTTACGCCCGCAGGCCCCACGTTTTTCTGCGCTCCGCCGTAGATGAGCGCGTACTTCGACACGTCCACGGGGCGGCTCATGATGTCGCTGCTCATGTCGGCCACCAGCGGAATGGGGCAGTCGATGTCGCGGCGTAGCTCGGTGCCGTAGATGGTGTTGTTGGTGGTGATGTGCAGGTAGTCGGCATCCGTGGGGATGTTTTCGATGGCGGGGTAGTAGCAAAAGTTTTTGTCGGCGCTCGACGCGACTACCTTCACCTCGCCAAAAAGCTTAGCCTCCTTAGCTGCTTTTTTCGCCCACACGCCGCTCTCCACGTAGGCGGCTTTTTTGTTGAGCAGGTTGTAGGCAAGCATGCAGAATTGCAGGCTTGCGCCGCCGCCGAGGAAGAGCACGTGGTAGCCATCGGGGATGTGCAGCAGCTCCTTCCAGAGGGCGATGCAGTCGTTGTTGATGGCCTCGAAGTCCTTGCTTCGGTGCGAAATTTCGAGCAGCGACATGCCGCTCTCGCCCAGCTGCAGTACCGCTTGGGCAGTGTTTTTGATGGCCTCCCTGGGTAAAATACAGGGGCCTGCGTTGAAGTTGTGTACCTGTTTCATTTTTTTGTTGGTTTTTGGATTTGATATGCGATTATGCGATTTGCGATTTGCGACTGCGATGTACGGTTTGCGGGTGCGGGTGCGACAGAGTCGCATATCGCAGATCGCAGAGTCGCACATCGCACATCTCTACCTTCCGATAAACGGTGGTTTCACGACTTCGGCGGCGAGCAGCTTGTCGCGCACGCGGACGTAGATTTTTGTGCCGACGGCGGCGTAGTCTGCCTCCACGTAGCCCAAGCCAATGCTCTGCTTGGTGAGGGGCGACATGGTGCCGCTGGTTACTGCGCCGATTTTGCGCTGCTGTGCATCGCAAATGTCGTACTCGGCGCGGGCCACGCCGCGGTCGGTGAGCACAAAACCGACCAGCTTGCGCTTCACGCCGCTCTCCTTTTGGCGCAGCAGCGTATCCTTGCCCAGAAAATCTTT
>JAITOI010000122.1 GCA_031289995.1 Prevotellaceae bacterium
GTAAGCGGCGTGGAGATTGCGGGTCAAGCCCGCAATGACGGCTGTGGGGGTGGAGATTGCGGGTCAAGCCCGCACTGACGGCTGTGGGGGTGGAGATTGCGGGTCAAGCCCGCAATGACGGCGCTGTGGAGAGAGCGTAGGTTAGCAATGACGACAGCGAGTGGTGCAATGGTCAGAATAGCTGCTGCAAGTCCCGAAGGGACGCAATTTGCATAACCGCAGGCAAGCGGCAGCGCAGCCTGCGGACGATGACCAGCTTGCGTCTTGCGCACGGAGCACAGGCCTCATTCGGGGCACGGCTTACACCCGTGCGTTCACCCGTGCGCCATGCAGGACGATTAGAATAGCACCTCAAAAAAGATTTCGCCTTCCCCAAAACTTTTTTTTGCCCAATGCAAAAAAACACGTACCTTTGCCCTCAAAAATCTGTAAAAATGCCAACAACAATGGTCAAGCGTTTTTTTCTTTTCGCCTCGCTGGCGTTGGTGTTCACGATGTGCGTGGCGCCCAAAAAGTATCAGGATTTGCAGGCTCAAAAAGCGGCGAGCGACGAGCGTAACGTGCAGCTCACGGCCGAGAATGAGCAGCTGCAAGGCCAGCTCGAGCAAGGTCAGCAAACCGAGGCACAGCAAGACCTCCGCATCCTCAGGCTGCGAGATACTATCGACTTGCTGCAGGCGGAGCAGCGCACGCTGGCCGGCCGCTACGCCGACTTGATGAAGGCGCAGGAGGTAATGCAAACGAACAGCAGCAAGGAAATTCGCCAGCTGCTTGAGCAAATTCAGCAGCAGCAGGAAGCGCTGCAGCGCAAGCAGGATGAGCTATCCAAGCTGGAGCGTGCCATTAGCGAGCGCGAGCAGGCGATGGCGCGGCTCGACAGCGAGCTGCAAAAAGCTGAAGAAAATCTTAACGAGCGCAACCAAAAGCTCATCGCGCTGCAGCAGGCGCTGGCGCAAAAAGATTCGATGGCGCAAGCCCTGCGCAAGAAGGTGGCCGAGGCCTTGCTCGGCTTCGAGGGGAACGGCCTTTCGGTAACGCTGCGCGACGGCAAGGTCTACGTGTCGCTCGACGAGCAGCTGCTCTTCGCCTCCGGAAAATTCACGGTGGACGAGCGCGGGCAGGAAGCCATCAAGAAGCTGGCTGTAGTGCTGGCGCAAAATCCCGACATCAACGTAACCATCGAGGGGCACACCGACGACGTGCCCTACAAGGGCGGTGGCCAGCTGCTCGACAACTGGGATTTGAGCGTGAAGCGTGCCACGTCGGTGGTGCGCATTATGGCGCAGAGCGCGGGCATTGAGCCTTCGCGCATCACTGCGGCAGGTCGCGCCGAATTTGTTCCGCTGAACGACGAAAAAACGTCCGACGCACGGCAGGCTAACCGCCGCATTGAAATCATCCTCGTGCCCAAGCTCGACGAGGTGTTGAGGCTGATTGAGCAGTAAATTTTAAGTTCTAAAATCGCTAAAAAAAATCGCTATGCTTTCGTTCATCACGTGGAATTTCGACCCCGAGCTGTTTTCGCTCGGCCCAATAACCGTGCGCTACTACGGCCTGCTGTTTGCGCTGGCATTCTTCTGCAACTACCTTATTTTTGTTCGCTTTTTTAAGCGCGAAAAGCTGCCGCTACCGCTGCTCGATTCGCTCACGATGTGGGCTGTCATCTCCACCATTGTTGGGCTGCGGCTGGGGCACTGCTTTTTTTACGAGGCCGATTACTACCTCGACAACCCGATTGAAATTTTCAAAGTTTGGAAGGGTGGCTTAGCCAGCCACGGCGCTGCTATTGGCGTGCCGCTGGGCCTCTACCTCTTTTGCCTGCGCTACAAAATGCGCTACTTGTGGCTGCTCGACCGCATCGTGATTGTGGTGGCGCTCACCGGATTTTTTATCCGTTTTGGCAACCTGCTCAACTCCGAAATTTACGGCATTCAGACTTCGCTGCCCTGGGGTTTCATCTTCGAGCGGCACCACGAAATTCTGCCCAAGCACCCCACACAAATTTACGAGTCGCTGGCCTACCTCGCCATCTTTTTTGCGCTGATGCACGTGTACTACAAAATGGAGCGGCTGCGCGACCGCAGTGGCTTTTTGTTCGGCGCGTTTCTGGTGCTGGTGTTCAGCTTCCGCTTCTGCGTGGAGTTCATCAAAGAGCGACAGGTGGGCTTCGAGGAAGGGCTGCTGCTCGACATGGGGCAGCTGCTCAGCGTCCCGTTTGTGCTGGCAGGCATCGCCCTGCTTTTCTACAGCCTCCGACATGCTCCAAATAGCGCACCAATGCTGGCGAAGGCGGATGCTAAGAGGGGGAGAAAATGACGATGCAATATGCGACGTGCGACAATGTGATATGCGACGTGCGACAATGCGACGTGCGACCATGCGACGTGCGACAATGCGATATGCGACTATTGCAGTCTGCAAATCTTCCGTCGAGTTAATACGTGTAATTCGTGGACAAGAATTTCAAATTTTCAAATCTAAAAATCATGGAACCAATCATAGCTCCCATCGACCGGCGCCTCATCGCGAAAGAGCTGACGGAGGAAAAATTCCTCAAGACCACCAACAAGGGCGACAACGAGCTCTACATTGTTGACAACAACGATGCGCCCAACACCATGCTTGAAATCGGGCGGCTGCGCGAAATCAGCTTCCGCGTGGCAGGCGGCGGCACCGGCAAGGCCGTGGATATTGACCCCTTCGACCTGTCGGCCAACCCCTACAAGCAGCTCATCGTGTGGGACCCGCGAGCGAAGGAAATTCTTGGCGGATACCGCTACCTGCACACCGCCGAGAGCGAGCTCAAAGACCTTGCCACGTCCGAGCTGTTCGCGTTTTCGCAAAAATTTGAGACCGACTACAAGCCCTACACCGTAGAGCTGGGGCGCTCTTTCGTGCAGCCCGATTTTCAAAGCTCGCGCCGCAACGCCAAAAGCCTCTACGTGCTCGACAACCTGTGGGACGGCATTGGCGGCATCATCCAGGGATGCCCCGACGTGCGCTACCTCTTCGGCAAGGTTACCATGTACACCAGCTACAACGTGGATGCGCGCAATATGGTGCTCTACTTTTTGCAAAAACAGTTTCCCGACAACGAGCATCTTATACACCCAATTGTACCGCTCGATGTCAAGCTGGACGTGGCTTCGCTCGATGCCCTGTTTACCGGCAGCACCTTCGCCGAAAACTACAAAATCCTGTCGCGCGAGGTACGCGCCCGCGGCGAGCACATCCCGCCGCTCATCAACTCCTACATGCACATTTCGCCCACGATGAAAACCTTTGGCACCGCCATCAACCACGAGTTTGGAGCGGTGGAAGAAACCGGCATGCTCATCACCATTGCCGACCTCTACAAGGAAAAATTTCTGCGCCACATCAACGGCCAGCACCGCCTGCGCAAGGTGAGGATAAGGCAGCTGTTTACGAGGAGGAAGGAGAGGCCGTGAGGGAGAATGGGCTTAAAAAAAGATTGCACCTAACCAAAAAAAATGTATTTTTGTCGTCATTCGTAAACTTAAATTCGTAATTAAAATTCATGGCATCAATAGTGATTATGCCCAAGCAAGGGCAATCGGTGGAGAGCTGCATTCTCACCGAGCTGAAGAAGAAAAAGGGCGACAGCGTGGCCGTGGGCGACGTGCTGTTTGCCTACGAAACCGACAAGGCTTCGTTCGAAGAAACAGCGCAGGTGAGCGGTACCGTGCTTGAGGTGTTCTACGCCGAGGGCGACGAAATTCCGGTGCTTAGCAACGTCCTCATCGTCGGCGAACCCAACGAAGATATTTCTGCTCTCAAGGCGCAATCGCCCGCCACCACTGCGATTGACGAGCTTGCGCCAGCGGCTGCGTCGCCTTCGGCTGCACCCAAAGCAGCTGCGCAAACATCGGCTACGCCTGTGGCAGCACCGTCTGCAGCGGGAGCTGGTGTTTCGCCACGTGCGCGAAATTTGGCCGACAAGGAAGCTCTGAACCTCTCCACGCTTAGCGGCACAGGCCCCGGCGGGCGCGTCATTGAGCGCGATGTGCAGGCCGCTCTCGCCGCACAACCCAAGCTCACGCCGCTGGCTAAAGCGGTGGCCAAAGAAACCGGCGCTGTGCCGCCCGCCGTAGGCACAGGGCTGGCTGGCACGGCTAAGGCTGCCGATTTGCAGGCGCCGAAAAACATCATCTACGCCGCCGACAGCGAGCTGAAACCGCTCTCCAACATGCGCAAGCTTATAGCCAAGGCGATGCACAGCTCGCTGCAAAACTCGGCTCAGCTGACGCACCACCTGAGCGCCGACGCGCGCCGCATCATGGAGCTGCGCAAGAAGGTGAAGAAGGCTGTGGCCAACGGATACCCCGCCGACATTACGCTCAACGATATGGTGTGCGTGGCTGTCATCAAGGCGCTGAAGCTGTTCCCGCAGGTCAACGCCCACCTCGTCGGCGATAGCCTGCGCCTCTTCAACAAGGTGCATCTGGCGCTGGCCGTTGACACCGAGCGAGGCCTGATGGTGCCGGTGGTGAAAAACGCTGATGACCTCTCCGTGCAAGGCCTCGCGAGCCAGCTCAAGGCGGTGGCGGCGGCCTGCAAAAAGGGCAACATCGACCCTGATTTGCTGTCGTCCGAAGCCGCATCGTTCACCGTGTCCAACCTTGGCAACTACGGCGTGGAAATGTTTACGCCTGTCATCAACCTGCCGCAGGTGGCCATTCTTGGCGTCAACACTATCGTGCCGCGTCCGAAAGATTTGGGCGATGGCATCTACGGATTTGTGCCACACATTGGATTGAGCCTCACCTACGACCATCGCGCTCTCGACGGGGGCGAGGCTACGCGCTTTGTGAAGCAGGTGGCGGTGGAGATTGAGAACCTTCAGGTGGAGATTTGAAAATTTGTCCGCGAATTACACGAATTAACGCGAAGCGATGAAGATTTTCGCTACCTTTGCTACGAATTTTCAA
>JAITOI010000124.1 GCA_031289995.1 Prevotellaceae bacterium
GAAGATTTGGCGCCGGTTGTCGGAGCTTAGCTCCACCGCCACATGCTGCCCAAAAGTGGGCGAGCCGCGGCGAATATCCACCGCCACATCGAGCACAGCGCCGCTGATAACGCGCACCAGCTTGCTCTGCGCAAAGGGTGGCAGCTGGTAGTGCAGCCCGCGCAGGACGCCACGTGCGGACTTCGACTCGTTGTCCTGCACAAAATCGATGCGCCCCACGTGCTGCTCAAACAGGTCCTGCCGGAAGCACTCCATGAAGTAGCCGCGCGCGTCCACGTTCACCTTCGGCTCGATAATCCACACGCCGCTGAGGGCGGTTTGGGTAAAGGTCATTGTGTGTAATTTTTGCGGGCAAAGGTAGTGAAAAATTTGAGATTTTAGGTTTTGGGGGCGTTACCTGCCAAGGCAACCGCACCAAAAATATCAGCAGCCACCATGGTTTTAGATGGCCTTGGATGAAACGAAATGTTGGTAGCGTCCTGCCCGTGCGCACGGGTGCAGGTTGTGCCACGAAGAAGGTCTGTGCTCCGTGCGCCATGCAGAATAGTTGGAATAGCGTCTCAAAAATTTTGCCCCCTTTTTTGCTTAAATTTTTATACCTTTGCGCACTTTATTTTCTATGCCAATTTTCAAATCCTCAAATCCTCAAATGAATCTCATCGACGCCCACTCCCACCTCTGGCTCACCCAAAACACCGAGCTCGACGGCAAGCCCATCCGCACGCTCACCGGCGGGCGGTCGCTCTTCATGGGCGAGCTGCGGCAAATGTTGCCACCGTTTATGGTTGACGGGCGCAACACCGCCGAGATTTTTTTGTCGAACATGGACTACGCACAGGTGTCGGCAGCGGTGGTTACGCAGGAGCTCATCGATGGCTTTCAAAACGAGTACCTGCGCGAGGTGCAGGAAAAATATCCCGACCGATTTTTGTGCTGCGCGATGTGCGAATTTCGCCAGCCCGGATTTTTTGAGCAGGCGCAAGCGCTGATTACGCAAGGCTTTCGCGCCATCAAAATTCCGGCGCAGCGGCTGCTTTTGCCGTCAGGTCGCGTGATGCTCAACTCGCCCGAAATGCACCAAATGTTTGAGCTGATGGAGCAACGCGGCGTCATCCTGTCCATCGACCTGGCCGAGGGCGACGCGCAGTGCGCCGAGCTGCGTGAGGTCGTCGAGCAGCACCCGCGCCTCAAGGTTGCCATCGGGCACTTCGGCATGGTTACGCGCCCGCGCTGGACGGAGCAGCTGAAGTTGGCGTACGCGCCCAACGTGCGCATCGAATCGGGCGGCATCACGTGGCTCTTCAACGACGAGTTCTACCCCTTTGCCGGCGCGGTGCGAGCCATTCGCGAGGCGGCGGACAAGGTGGGCATCAACAAGCTGATGTGGGGCAGCGACTACCCGCGCACCATCACCGCCATCACCTACCGGATGTCGTACGATTTTGTGCTGAAAAGTCCGCTGCTCACCGACGAAGAGAAGCAGCTCTTTTTGGGCGAAAACGCCCGCCAATTCTATGGTTTCGGGCAGCTGGTCAGCCTGCCATACGTCAAAAACATGTCGGAGTAAAAAAGATTTTTCGGTTAAATTAAGTTGCACGTGGCGCACGTACCAAACAAATTCCTACCTTTGGCGAAATTTATTTACCCAAGAATTATGCGTACAACAACATTACTAACAGCCGCTGTAGCCTCATGCGCGTTCGCGTGCGCCTGCAGCACAAATCAACCCATTTCTATGAGCATTACACAGGAGCCCATTGGGCAGTACGAGGGACAGAACGTAGCCTTGTACACGTTGCGCAACAGCACGGGCGCAAACGTAAAAATTGCCACCTACGGCGGCACTATCACCGAGCTATGGATGCCCGACAAGCAAGGCACGCTGGGCAATGTGGTGCTGGGCTTCGACAGCTTGAGCGGCTACCGCAGCAAGGAATTTCTTGCGCTGGGACCCTACTTCGGAGCCACCATTGGGCGCTACGGCAACCGCATTGGCGGCGCCAAATTTTCGCTCGACGGCCTGGACTACACGCTGGCGCAAAACAACGGCGCCAACAGCCTGCACGGTGGGCTGGCGGGCTTCGACAAGGTCGTGTGGGAGGCCAAAGAATTGCAGGAAAAAGACATCGTTGGACTCACGCTGACCTACCTCAGCAAGGACGGCGAGGAAGGCTTTCCGGGCAACCTGCGCGTGGCGGTAACCTTCCGCCTCACCAACAGCAACGAGCTGCGAATTGCCTACGAGGCAACCACCGACAAGCCCACGCACTGCAACCTCACCAACCACACCTACTTCAACCTCGCCGCAGGCAAGGCTGCCACGGCGATGGACCACGTGCTGACGGTGAACGCCGACAGCTTCACGGCGGTGGATGCAGGCCTCATTCCGGTGGGCAGCGCGGTGAGCGTCGAGGGCACACCCTTTGACTTCCGCACGCCGCACGCCATTGGCGAGCGCATCAACGACTACAACGAGCAGCTCAAGCTCGGCGGCGGCTACGACCATAGCTACGTGCTCAACGCCGACAGCGGCAAGCTCACGCTGGCCGCCACCGCCTACGATTCCGTGAGCGGACGCGCCATGGAGGTGTACACCACCGAGCCTGGCGTGCAGCTCTACGCAGGCAACTTCCTCAACGGCTCGGTTACCGGCGTGGGCGGAATTACCTACGTGAAGCGCTACGGCTTTTGCCTCGAAACGCAGCACTTCCCCAACACGCCCAACCGCCCCGATTTCCCAAGCACCGTACTGCGTCCGGGCGATACCTACGCCAGCGAAACGGTGTACAAATTCCTAACCAAGTAGCGTAAATTTTTCGTTCAAAAAAAAATAATTCTCACCAAAAAAATCGTTCAAAAAAAAACCAAGTTTTATGTCAACACAACAAAAAAATTACACCCTGCCCATCGTCATGATGATTCTGCTTTTCGGCATGATTTCGTTCGTGACCAACCTGGCCGCCCCAATGGGGATT
>JAITOI010000156.1 GCA_031289995.1 Prevotellaceae bacterium
GTGAGCTTGCGGGCAAGAATGGCAAGGCGCACGCTGTCGCGCAGTAGCAGCTCCACGGCCTCTTTTTCGCCGACGTAAAGCGGCAGCAAAAACGCTTCGCGGTGGGTGCCCTCGTACACGTTAACGGCGGCCTGCACAATGTTTGCGTAGCAGTCGTCAACAGCAATGATGGCCACGCCACTTTTGGTGGTGGTGGCGGCTCGCCTGTTGGGATTGCTGTGGCAACCTGCGGCAAGTAGCAGCGCGAATATGGCAACACTAAGCCGGCTCATTTTTTTGTTTTTTTCCCATTACGTACATTTGGTGGCCGCGCATAAGGCCGTAGGCCATGAGCACTACGCCGAAGATGATGCGCACCGTAAGCGAGTACATGCGCAGCATTGGCGTAAACAGCGCTAGGCAAGCCATGACGATGAAGGTGGACGCCATTACGCAGCCCCACACCAGCTGAAACGGTATTTTCTTTTGCTCCATTTTATCAAAAACAACAAACCACAAAGGTAGGGGAAATTTTGCAAAAAACAAACCCCAACAAGCTATTTTTTCTTGCTGGGGTTTGCATTTCCCCCGTTTACTGCAGCTTAAACACTATGGGCACGGTGTAAACCACAGGTACTTTACGACCATTGTGTTCTCCGGGAATCCACTTGGGCATAGTCCTCACCACACGCAGCGCCTCCTCATCGCACGAGCGGTCGATTCCTTGCAGTATTTCCACGCGCTCAATGGTACCCTTGGCTGTTACCACAAACCTCACCGTTACGCGCCCTTGAATGTTGTTTTCTTGGGCAAGAGGTGGGTAGCGGGTGTTTTTGGCAAGATACTCCATCAGCGCCTTCGGGCCGCCCGGAAAGTCGGGCATCTGCTCTACAGCGATAAACGGTTCTTCGGCCTGAACTATCACCTTATGCGCCTCAAGGTCGGCGATATCTATTGCGTTGGGGTCGTCCACGCCCTCAATATTGGCAATAGATATTTGCACCTTGCTTTCGATGAGTTTTTCTTGCGACTTCATGGTATTTTCGTCGTTCACCAACTCGTCGTCGGTAATTTCCGGTGGCGTAAACTGCATGGTCGTTTTGAGAGGTGGTGGTGGTGGTGCCTCCATTTCCTGCTTAATTTTGACCTCGTCAGGTATTTTTTGTTCCTTCACGTCCGAGAGTTCAACGGTAGTTTCAATGGCGCCAAAACGTTCTTTGGCGACACTTTCTATCGCATCAATCAGTAAGGGGAACATCCAGACAACGATAACGAAGATAAACACGGCGATGAATGCGGTGCGATGCGCTTTCCACCCGTTGCGGCGTAATTCGTATGCGCCGTACTCGTGATTTTTACCTTCAAATATCAGGTCTGTCCACTCAATTGAGTTTAGCTGTGCTTCTTTTCCCATGGCTTAGAATTTTCTTATTTCTTAGCAAATGACCTTTCTAATTTAATGTTCTAAATTTCAGCAATTTTGCGTTGGTATTTGGCCTACTTCGGTGCTTCGCGCTTTGAGCCGTAAGCACCCTTAGTCTGGTAGTTGTAAAGCAGGAAGTAGTCGGCTTCGCTCATTTCTACCATTGCATACTTGCCGATGCTGCATATTTGCATTTCGTCGAGCACATCTACCATGTTGCGGTAGTTGGCATCGTCGGTGGGCTTAATTACCACCACTTGTCCTTCGGGGTCGTCCTTGATTTTCGTGGCTTCCTCCTTAAACGTTTCATCGCTGATTTCCTTGTTCAACTTTTTGCGTTTAAGGTCAATCATCTTGTCTACCGCCTCGCGGTTGCGTTTCAGCAGGATGTCACGAAGTCCGTCCTCGTTGGAGTAGGAGGTAAATTCGAGTGAGTTCCAATTCTTGTATTTTTCGGCGTTTACTTTACCTACGTAGTAGTAAACGGTATCGCCGCCGCCCAGTATCAGGGTGATAGTTTTCGATTCCTTTGTCAGGTTCTTTTTATCATCCTGGAGCACTTGGTCGTCCTTGACGGGCAAGGCAAGCTCCATGATTTCGGGTTTGCTAAGCGAGGTGCAGAACATGAAAAAGGTGAGCAGCAACATGTTCATGTCTACCATGGGGGTAAAGTCCACCCTCAGGTTCATCTTTTTTGGCTGTCCTTTTTTTCCGCCGCCGTGGCCTCCGCCAGTACTAATTTCTGCCATACGTTTTTACTGTTTTTATGATACGGTTTACAATCCTTCTGGCATATTTTTCAACGTGGTAACCAGCGTAAAGCGGTTTTCCTTGATGTCCTGCAAGGTGGATGTTACCGCCCTGATTTTTGGGTAGGGCGTCGATTGGTCAGACTTGACGGCGATGACCAAATCTTGGTCCACCTGTCTGGCAATTTTTATCCACTCGGCAAGCTGGTTGTTGGCGCTGTCCACAGGAATGCCCGTGGAGTTCCTCAAATAGGCCTGTTGCTTCGATACTTCGGCGTTCTGCAAGTAGTCCTTCATTTGCCCCATAGGGGTGCCGGCAAAGGTGGTTTTCTCCTGAAAGTTGCGAATTTCGGCCTCCGAAAAAGTTACGCCATACTTTTCCCCCATTTTTTCCAACGCTGCTTTTTTGTCGTTGGGGAGGTCTAAGTTAATGTACACTCTTCCGTTAGGCTCAATCAGGATGGTGAAAACCTTGCCGTCGGGCAACTTTTTCTCGATTACCGATGCGGGCGTTACCACCTTTATTGGCTCAATCGGGATGAAGGTTGCCGTGAGCATGAAGAAGGTAAGCAGTAGCACCGTTACATCGCTCATGGCAGTCATGTCGATGAATGTATCCCGCTTTTTTGTTTTTACTTTGCTCATGGTTGTTTACAAATTTGGCACGTTTTGTGCGGCATTTTTGGCTGCACTATTTGGTAGCGTAGGTTTGTCCTACAGCAAATCCAACCTCGTTGACGGCGTTGGTAATGTCTTGCACCTTGGCGGCAAAAAAGTTGTACACGATGATGGCGAGGGCACCGGTTGCGATACCCATAGCGGTGTTCATCAGTGCCTCGGAAATACCGAGCGACAGGGCGATGGAGTCGGGCGCACCTTCGTTGGCCATAGCGGCAAACGACCTGATCATGCCCAACACTGTGCCGAGCAGACCGAACAGCGTGCCGAGCGACGAGATGGTGGCAATCACGTTGAGGTTCTGCTCGAGGTAGGGCAGCTCCAGCGAGGTTGCGTCCTCAATTTCTTTTTCGATGACCTTTGCCTTGTCGTCGTTGCTGAGGCCGTCGAGCTTGGCCACGTCGCGGTAGCGCACCAGACCTGCACGCAGGATGTTGGCCACTGCGCCACGCTGCTTGTCGCAGAGATCTTGCGTAGCCTCAATGTTGCCTGCCGCGAGCTCGCTCTTGGCCTTGGCCACAAAGGTTACAATTTTACCGCGGCCGCTGGCTTTGCTCAGCGCGATGTAGCGCTCTACGCCCAGCGCCAGAACGGTTAGCAGCAGGGTCATCACGATGGGGATGACGAAGCCGCCTTCGTACAGCGTTCTGAACATTTTGGGCACCATTTCTTCTTCCACAAATTTGGCACCGCAAATGCCGAAGAAGAATGTGAATGCTACGATTCCGCAGCAGATGATCATCACCATTGCGGAGATGCTTTGCTTGTAGCCCTGCTTTGCGGTTTTCGTTACCGGTTTAGGGGCTGGCTTGGCCGTGGCAGTGGTTGTTGTAGCCGTGGCCGTTGTTTTGTCGGTTGCCTGACTCATTGCAATTTTTTTTTGATTAATTGATTATTGAATTGAACATGAAAACTTGATTGAATTTTTGTAAGAACACGGTGGTAAAAGTAGAAGTTTTTGCTGACATGACCAAATCTTTTAACGAAAAACAATAGAAAAATAATTTTAATGGCTTGATTATAAGCGAAATAATTTTTTTCAACATCCATAATTTTTTTTGCTGATAGGGGTAAAATCGAGCTGTAAACGAGCCATTTTTTTCCTGAAATCAGGGTGTAATGGTGAAGCTGTCAACATCCATCCATCCCCCGTCGTTGCTGGGTTCCGGACGTGTGATGTGGAGTCCAACTTTGGCGCCAATCCACTTGCCTTCCCTTGCCGCAAAGGGTTTGCCAAGCGTCGCAAACCTTGTGCCATCAAGGCTGTAGGCGAATATGCACTCGGCATTTTTGCCAACGGAGACGCGCAGAAAAACGCTACGTTGCGCCAGCGGAACGGACGCGTTGATGGATTCTGGCGAGCCTTTGTCGGCCTTTTTGCACTCGGCTTGATTGAGCGTGAGACCAGCTTTTGTGCTCTCGATGTAGATGTGCGCGTAGTCGAGTCCCACTACGATGAGGCCTGCGCGTTCGCCCGCCAGACGTGGGTTTGGCTCAAAGCTGAGCTGGGCAGTTGCGGCAAATTCGGGCGCAGGAAATTTTTGCAGCAGCAGGTTTCCGGCCGTCCACAAATTGTTGCTGCCGTTGTTGGGCACGGCGTACATGCGCAGCGCACCTTGCGCGGGGCGCGGAATAGCCCACCACACCTTAGGATTGGCGTGCCACTGCCACTGCAATCCGAGCGTGGGATTGTCGAAATGGTCGCTCTCTGCGGGTGCGCAAATGGGGTATGGCTGCTTGGTTTTCGGCTTCGCATGTACGAGCACAGGGTTGCCAATTCCCTTGCCGTTATTGGCGCCGATGATGGGAAAATCGTTTTGCCATTGCATCGGCTGTAGGTGCACCACGCGGCCATACGCGCCCAAATCTTGGAAGTGCAGAAACCAATCTTCGCCCATCGGCGTGGTCACCCACGCGCCTTGGTGCGGGCCGTTGATGTTGGTGTTGCCCTGTTCGAGAACGACTTTGCGCTCGTATGGGCCGTACACATTTTTGGAGCGCAGCGCGAGCTGCCAGCCTGTGGCCACGCCGCCTGCGGGCGCAAGGATGTAGTAGTAGCCGTTGCGCTTGTAGAGCTTAGGTCCCTCAATGGTTTCGTCGATGCCGTGGCCGTCGTAAACAATCACGTCTTCGCTGATTGCTGTGGTTGCGTTGGGCGAGAGGCGGCACACGGCGAGCAAGCTTTTGATGCCTGCGCGGCTGCCTGCGTAGGCGTGTACGAGGTACACGTTGCCGTTGTCATCCCACAGCGGACAAGGGTCGATGAGGCCTCGTCCGGCCTTCACCAAAATCGGCACATCCCAAGTGCTGTCGGGCTTTGCGGACTTGACCATGTAGATGCCAAAATCGGGATCGCCGTAGAAAATGTAGAACGCGCCGCCGTGGTAGCGGATGCTTGGTGCCCACACGCCGTTGCCGTGCTGCGGGCGACTGAACACGCTGTCGGGCGACAGCCGCTCGATGGCGTAGCCGATGATGCGCCAGCTGACCAAATCGCGCGAATGCAGTATTTGCAAGGCGGGAGCGCAGCCGAAGCTCGACGAGGTCATGTAGTAGTCATCGCCCACACGACAGACATCGGGGTCGCTGTAGTCGGCGTAGAGTATGGGATTGCGGTAGGTGTCGTTCTTGTTGTCGGCAACCCACACTTGTGCGCTCGCACTTAGCGATAGGGCGCAAAGGCTGATGAATGCAAGATTTTTCATTTCGAATTTCAGATTTCAGATTTAGAGATTGGAGGTTTTTTGCTGCGCAAAAATGATGTGGTCGACGAGCGAATTGAGGTACACCTCAAGGTTGGTGTAGGGCGCGTTGAGGGTTGTGTCGTTGCCGTCGGAAGCCTTACTGGGATTGAGGTTGTGAGCTTGCTCCCAGGTGTCGGGTATGCCGTCGTTGTCGGTGTCGGGTGGGGCAGGCAGGCTGTGGAGTTGCGGCCATCCGCCCACGTCGCGCTGCGAGTCAATCAGCCCTGCCGTGCCGCTCTTGCTGCCGCGGTAGGTGCACAAGCCGTTGGCCACTTCGTTGGCCACGCGCACATCGACGCTATCCCTCGCGAGGCTTGCGCCGCCGTAGGCCACGACAAGGTTGTACGCATCGCGGGCGGAGTGCGTGAGGCTCTGTTCGGGCACGGAAAATTCGCCGCTCAGCTTGATGCTGTCAATGCTGCCGTGTGGCAAATCGCCGTCGTTCGTGTTGGGCTGAAAGCCGCGCCAGTTGTCGGCTGTAGTGGCATCGTCGTGGTGCATAACGTTGCCGCTAAGCCAAAATTTTCCCCATGTTGGAGAGATCTGCTTGTTGTGCGCTTCGCGGCTCTGGCAGTTGGGCGAAAAAATGCGGTAGCTCACCTTTCCCGCCTGCGTTGCTGCGCCCGAGCGGTAGTAGTTGTTGACCATATTGTAGCTGCCGCCTTCGCCCGCGTAGCCGCTGTTGCCGCCCCAATTGTAGATAACGTTGTTGCGAAAATCTACACGCTCGTCATCGGGTCGTGCGGTGTAACGGCTGCCGCAAAATCGCGGGTTGCGGCTGCTGTGGTGAGCCAGCAGGTTGTGATGAAAGCTGGCCATTTCGCCGCCCCAGATGCCGCCGTAGCCGTGCGCTCCTTTTTCGTGCACCGAGGCGTTGAGGCTTTCGGACATGAAGCACCACTGCATGGTAAAATTTTTGTTGCCGTAGAACGAGGCGCACTCGTCGGTACTCCAGCTCATGCTGCAATGGTCGATGATGATGTCGCTGCGCTTGGTTCCGCCCAAGGCGTCGTCCTGCGTGCGAGCCTCGTCGCCCAGACGAAAGCGGATGAAGCGCACGATGACATTTGATGCGCGAATTTGCACGGAGTAGTTGCGGATGCAAATGCCGTCGCCGGGTGCGGACTGCCCTGCAATGGTGAGGTTGTCGTGGGTGATGCTCAGCTCAGATTGCAGGGCAATGGTGCCCGAAATTTTGAACAAAACGATACGAGCGCCTGTGTCGGCAATGGCGCTACGCAGCGAGCCTGCGCCAGCGTCGTTGAGGTTGGTAACGTACAGCACACGCCCGCCTCGCCCGCCGCTAACGTACTTGCCATAGCCATCGGCACCGGGGAAAGCAATGG
>JAITOI010000157.1 GCA_031289995.1 Prevotellaceae bacterium
CCTTGGCCGCGGCAAGGGCTACTACGACCGTTTTTTGCCCAGCACCAACGCTTTCAGAATGGGCGTGTGCTTCGACTTTCAGCTGCTCGATGCTTTGCCGCACGAGGAGTGGGATGTGAGGGTGAGGGAGGTGATTACAAATTGAAAATTTTATGGCACCAATAAAATACAAAAATGCAATGGGCAAGGCATGGACATTTTTCGACAAGCTGGTATGCCTTGGCCACGCGCTCGCTATCGGATTGATGATGGCTGCGCTTTCTGCTTCGGCGCAGCCGCCAAAATTTCCCACACACCAGCTCAAGTTTTCGCTGTTGCGATTGCTCAACTTTTCCTCACCGGGTTTTGAAAACAGCTACGAAATTTGCTATGGTAAATTCTCCACGCAACTTTCCGTAGCCTACCTAACCGACGTTCACCTCGTCAAAGAACACGACCCTGCTACGATGTCGGGTGTAAGGCTAAATTTGGAGGAAAAATTCTTTTGCTATGTTTTCAAAAACGACAATACAAACGTCATGCAAATGAGACTTTACGTTTCGCTGGAGGGAGCATTTCATCGCCTAAACAAAAAGATGGAAGCAATTTACGAGCCACCTAATAACAATAATGTTATTGAAAATCGCTACCAGCTAAGCTACGAGGTAAAACGAAAATCTGTGATGGTTGATAGCAAAATTGGAATACAAATGCTATTCATCAAACATCTAATACTCGACGGCAGTATAGGCTTAGGCGTTATAGTAAATGATGTGGCGCATTCCAATAAAAACACAAAAAACCCCGATGATGTAGAGTTTATGACCACAAGTATTGGTGCTACCATTTTTGACTATGAAGGGCATCACCTCTTCCCAAACCTGCCAATTTCTTTTAAGTTTGGGTATGCGTTTTGAAAAAAAAATCCATCCATCCAGCTCCTAAAATTCGCTCGTAAAGTAGAACCGGATGTCGGGAAATTTTTCCTGCGCCATTTGCAGGGCGTAGGCGGATTCGGCGAGGAACACGTCGCGGCCGTGCTTGTCGTGCGCCATGTTGGTGTGCTTGCGCGCCATGAAATCGGCCAGCTGCGGCTTGTTGTCGCACTCCATCCAGCAGGCCTTGTGCAGCGACAGCGGCTCCCACCGGCAGCGGGCGCCGTACTCGTGCTCGAGGCGATACTCGATGACTTCGAACTGCAGCGCTCCCACCGTGCCCACGATTTTGCGACCGTTGAAGGTGCTGGTAAAAAGCTGCGCTACGCCCTCGTCCATGAGCTGGTCAACGCCCTTGGCGAGCTGCTTAGCCTTGAGCGGGTCGGCGTTTTCGATGTATCGGAATAGCTCCGGCGAGAAGCTCGGAATGCCTTTGAATTGCAGCCGTTCGCCCTCGGTGAGCGTGTCGCCAATTTTGAAGTTGCCCGTGTCGTGCAGCCCCACAATGTCGCCCGGAAAGGCCACGTCCACCACCGATTTTTTATCGGCCAAAAACGCGCTGGGGCTTGCAAATTTTAGCGCTTTGCCCAGCCGCACGTGGTAGTAGTTTTTGTTTCGCTCGAAGGCGCCGGAGCAAATTTTTAGGAAGGCCAGGCGGTCGCGGTGGTTGGGGTCCATGTTGGCGTGAATTTTGAACACGAATCCGGTGAGCTTTTCCTCCTCGGGTTCAACCCTGCGCAGGTCGGTGAGCGTGGGGCGTGGTGGGGGAGCGATGTCGCAAAAAGTGTCGAGCAGCTCGCGCACGCCAAAGCTGTTCAGCGCCGAGCCGAAGAACACGGGCGCGGCGCTGCCACTAAGGTATCCGGCGGTGTCGAACGCGGGGTACACGCCCTGCAGCAGCTCGGCATCATCGCGCAGCTTGGTGGCAAACGAGACGCCGATGTGCTGCTCAAGTTCGGGCGAGGCGATGTCGGAAAACCTTACCACATCTTCGTCGAGCGTTTGCTTGTTCATCCCCGAAAACAGGTTGAGCCGCCGCTCGTAGAGGCTGTACACGCCCTTGAACGTGCTGCCCATTCCGATAGGCCAGGTGAGCGGCACGGTGTGGATGTGCAGCTCGTGCTCCAGCTCGCTGAGCAGGTCGAAGGGGTCTTTGCCCTCGCGGTCGCACTTGTTGACGAACACCATCACGGGCGTGCTGCGCATACGGCAAACGTTCATCAGCTTGCGGGTTTGCGCCTCCACGCCTTTTGCTGCGTCGATGACCACGATGGCGCTGTCCACCGCGCTCAGCGTGCGGTAGGTGTCCTCGGCAAAATCTTCGTGGCCGGGCGTGTCAAGGATGTTGATTTGTAGACCTGCGTACTCGAATCCCATCACCGAGGTGGCAACCGAAATGCCGCGCTGCCGCTCGATTTCCATAAAGTCTGAGGTGGCGCCGCGCTTAATTTTGTTCGACTTCACCGCGCCTGCAATGTGGATGGCTCCGCCAAAAAGTAGGAGCTTTTCGGTGAGGGTAGTTTTGCCACCATCGGGGTGAGCAATCACCGCAAAGGTGCGGCGGCGCTTGATTTCGTGCGATAAGTTCATCTGCGTGTCGTAAAAAAATGAGGCGCGAAGGTACGAAAATTTTGCTGATGGGAAGTGGTGTGCTTGCGGTGTAAAAAATATTGAGCACGGGAACGCCAATGTTGGCGGGCATTGCAGAGGCATCATCGGAAAACAAATTTGGAATGAGAAAAAAATAGTGGCTAAATCTTTTTTTGAGATGCTATTCACGACGGAGATGTGGGTAACATGTCCAAGCGTTTTGCCGTGCGCACGGGTGAAGGTCGTGCCCCGAATGAGGCCTGTGTTCCGTGCGCAAGACGCAGATGTGTTGCCAACCGCAGGCTGCGCTACCGCTTGCCTGCGGTTATGAAAATGGCGTCCCTTCGGGACTTGCAGAGTACGGTAGCGGCTGCCCAAATCCGCAGGCTGTGCTTCGCGTGCCTGCGGTTATGAAAATGCGAGGTGCGACAATGCCAGCGTCTATGTGCGATGTTGCTGCAAGTCCCGAAGGGACGTAATCTTCAT
>JAITOI010000179.1 GCA_031289995.1 Prevotellaceae bacterium
TTCCACGCGATGGACTTCTCGTTGAGCGCTCCAAAAATCAGGCCTTTTTTGCCGGTAAGTAATCCGTATGCCATAGACATCGTTGTTTAAAATTGGGCGGCAAAGGTAGGAAAAAAATCAGATGTGCGATGTGCGATTTTGCGATGTGCGACAATGCCATCGCTAAGCTCCGTAGTTCAGCTTCGCTACGGTTTTACGCACGGAGTATCAGGCTTCCTTCGGAGCATAAGTTACACCTCTGCGCCATGCAGAACGCTTAAATTTTGCTGCGGTTGCCCTGCTGGGCAGCCTGTGTGCGGGGTAATTTCAAAACCCAAATCTCAAATCTTAAATCCCAAAATTTTCCTACCTTTGCAGGCTTTTTTGCCGTCGGCAGGCGGCTATGAATTTATTAAACCATTACACTCCATGCCGCACATTCGCAACTTTTGCATCATTGCCCACATCGACCACGGGAAAAGCACCCTCGCCGACCGCCTGCTCGAGCTCACGCACACCGTGAGCGAGCGCGACATGCAGGCGCAGGTGCTCGACGACATGGACCTCGAAAAGGAAAAAGGCATCACCATCAAAAGCCACGCCATCCAAATGGACTACCTGCGCGACGGGCAACAGTTTGCGCTCAACCTCATCGACACGCCCGGACACGTGGACTTCAGCTACGAGGTGAGCCGAGCCATCGCCTCGTGCGAAGGTGCGCTGCTCGTGGTCGACGCCACGCAGGGCATTCAGGCGCAAACCATTTCGAACCTCTACCTCGCGCTGGAGCACGACCTCGAAATCATTCCCGTGCTCAACAAAATCGACATGGAGGCCGCGATGGTCGAGGAGGTGAGCGACCAAATTATTGACCTCATCGGCTGCAAAAAAGACGACATCATCGCCGTCAGCGCGCGCACCGGATTGAACGTGGAGAAAATTCTCGACGCCGTCATCGACCGCATACCCGCGCCCAATGCCAATGAGGACGAGCCTTTGCAAGCCCTCATCTTCGACTCGGTGTTCAACTCCTTTCGCGGAATTATTGCCTACTACAAGGTCTGCAGCGGCGTCATTCGGCGCGGCGACAAGGTGAAATTTATCAACACCAGCAAGGAGTACACGGCGGACGAGGTGGGCGTGCTGCGCCTCGTCATGGAGCCGCGTAGCGAGGTGCGGGCGGGCGATGTGGGCTACATTATTTCGGGCATCAAAACCGCCTCGGAGGTGAAGGTGGGCGACACCATTACCCACACCGAACGTCCCGCAAGCGGCGCCATTGCTGGCTTTGAGGACGTGAAGCCGATGGTCTTTGCGGGCATCTACCCCGTGAGCACCGACGAGTACGAAGACCTCCGCGCCTCCATCGAAAAGCTCAAGCTCAACGACGCGTCCATCACCTTCGAACCCGAGTCGTCGCTCGCCCTCGGCTTCGGATTTCGCTGCGGATTTTTGGGTTTGCTGCACCTCGAAATCGTGCAGGAGCGCCTCTTCCGAGAGTTCGACATGGACGTCATCACCACCGTGCCCAACGTGTCGTTCAACGTCTACACCACGCAGGGCGAAATGGTAACGGTGCACAACCCTTCGGGGCTGCCCGAGCCTACGCTCATCGACCGCGTGGAGGAGCCGTACATCCGCGCACAGGTCATCACCAAAACCGACTATCTGGGCAACGTGATGAAGCTCTGCCTCGACAAGCGCGGCGTGCTCAAGAACCAGCACTTCATCTCGCCAACCCGCGTGGAGCTTACGCTCGACATGCCGCTGAGCGAAATCGTGTTCGACTTTTACGACAAGCTCAAGAGCATTTCGCGCGGCTACGCTTCGTTCGACTACCAGCTCACCGACTACCGCCCTGCCGAGCTCGCCAAGCTCGATATTCTGCTCAACAGCGAGCCGGTGGACGCGCTCTCGGCGCTCATCCACCGCGACCACAGCTACGACTTCGGGCGCAAGATGTGCGAGAAGCTCAAGGAGCTCATCCCCCGCCAGCAGTTCGACGTGGCGATACAGGCTGCCATTGGCGCCAAAATCATCGCCCGCGAAACGGTGAAAGCCGTGCGCAAGGACGTGCTGGCAAAGTGCTACGGCGGCGACATTTCGCGCAAGCGCAAGCTGCTCGAAAAGCAGAAGAAGGGCAAGAAGCGGATGCGACAGGTGGGCAACGTGGAGGTGCCGCAGGAGGCGTTTTTGGCGGTGCTGAAGATGGAATGATTTAAAAATTTGAAGATTTGAAAATTTGAAGATTCACTGCTGGGCGGCCTATGTGGGGGCAATCTTCAAATCTTCAAATTTTCAAATTTTCAAACGACTTGTCAACGGATATTTCAAATTTTCCCAAGATTTGATGCGTGCCCGGATGCTACCCACAATCACAGGAGCCTCGATGTACACAGGCACGCGGTTGCTGTCGTCCGTTACCCAAAAAAATACTTGCTCCTCGCCGGTGAACACCTTGCCGGCGATGAGGCTGGCCGAAAACTTGAGCGTGCGAAACTTGCCGAGGCCTTTCACCGTAAGGGTTTCCGTGCCGTAGAGCCGGTAGCGGATGGTGTACACTTTGTTGTCCAAGGCGAGCTGAATGGAGTAGCTGTTGCCCGCCTTTACCTGCGAAAAATCGCAGCAGCGGTAGTAGTAAAAAACCGACACCACATCGAAGGTGCAGGGCGTGATGGGCAGCGTGTCGTGCCGCAGCGGGCTAGGCTTGTCGAGGCGCTGCGTGTAGGCGTAGAGCAGGGACTTGTCCCAGTCGTAGCGGCCAACGCTGTTGCGGCGGTAGCCACCCTCGTCGATGGTGCGCTGCATGTAGAATGGCTGCATGGTTTGCGTGTCAATCTTGGTGGCAAAGTAGTCGCGCACCTTGAAGAAGTGGTCGAAAAACGGGAACGTCTTTCCGTTCACCTCCACGTGGTAGAAGCCGCGCTGGCGCTCGCTTTTGAGCGTGGTGGTAAAGTCGGCTTCGCCCACCGGAACCCACACGCCCCAGGTGTAGCTGAGGGTGTAGGTAATGTGCTCGCCCGACCGGAACACCGGCTCCTTGCCCCGCATATCGAGCAGCAGGCAGCTGTCCTGTGCCCTCGCCGCAGACAAGGCGCAGAGCGCGATGTAGGCTGTTAGCAGTAGCTGTTTTGTTGTCATTTGTTGTGCTGTTTTACCACCTTGCCCACCTTGCTTCCCACCTTGACTATGTACGTGCCAGCGGCGCATTGGCTTCCCTTACGTGCCTCTGCAAGCGAGGATGTGTAAGGGATTGCGAGAGTTGCTGCGGGTGGCGTAAGGCCATCATGGATGATAAATAATTTGGCGGCAAAGGTATGTATTTTTGTTTTGCAGTGCAAATAAAAATCTATCCTTTTGGCCACATCTTTTGTTTTGCGGAGCTACTCCAATCGTCCTGCTGTGCGCACGGAGTACAGGCCTTGTTCGGGGAACGCCCTACACCCGTGCGCCATGTAGAACGCTTGGAGTAGCACCTCAAAAAAATAGAGCCGCTCAAAACCTCCTCCCCACCACGCAAGTTTTTTTGTACCGCTGCGTCTTTCCGTTGAGGGTAAACACCTCGGCGTACACCACGTAGATGCCAATGGCGGCGGGCTTTCCGTTGTCGCAGGTGCCGTCCCACGAGAGCCTGCCCTCGGTGGCCAGCGTGGTGTTGCGGCACAGCGTTCGGGCGAGTCGTCCTGCGGCGTCGTAGATGCTGATGTTGGCAATGTAGCCCTCGCTGGGCATGGCGTAGGCGATGAACAGCACGTCGTCGTAGCCGTCGCCGTCGGGCGAAAACGTTTCGGGGAA
>JAITOI010000198.1 GCA_031289995.1 Prevotellaceae bacterium
GGCGAATTGTTTAGCGTGCCGTGCTCGGTGGTGATGGTCGATGACCGCGGGGAGCTGCTGGGCGCACGTGTGGCGGCTGATGGGCAGTGGCGCTTTCCGCCCTGCGACAGCGTGCCCTACAAGGTGGCGCAGGCTATGGTGGCTTTCGAGGACAAGCGTTTTTACCGGCACATCGGCATCGATTTTTTGGCTGTTGGTCGCGCATTGGCGCACAACATCCGCTCGGGTAGGGTGGTGGAGGGCGGCAGCACCATTACGATGCAGGTGATTCGGCTGTCGCGAAAAAACCGGCGGCGAACGCTGCTCGAAAAGGCGGTTGAGGCCGTGCTCGCCACCCGCCTCGAGCTGCGATGCAGCAAAGCCGAAATCCTTGCGCTGTATGCCTCCTACGCGCCCTTTGGCGGCAACGTGGTAGGCCTCGACGGGGCAGCGTGGCGCTACTTTGGGCGAAGCTCGCAGCAGCTTTCGTGGGCTGAGGCTGCAACGCTGGCGGTGCTGCCCAACTCGCCAGCCATCATCCATCCCGCTCGCAATCGCGCGTCGTTGCTGGCAAAGCGCGATGCGCTGCTCGAAAAATTATGCGCAAAAAAGCTGCTCAGCGAGGAGATGCTCGCCCTCTCCAAGCTCGAACCGCTACCCGACAAACCCCTTGCCCTGCCTGCCCTTGCGCCGCACTTGCTGGGCACGCTGGCAGCCGCCAACCCGCAGGAATCGCGCCTGCACGTTACGCTCGACATCGCGCTACAGCAGGCCGCAACGCAGGTGCTGGCTTCGTTTGCGGCAGCCAACCACCACAACCAAATTCACAACGCTGCGGCCATCATTGCCGAGGTGGAGAGCGGACGTGTGCTGGCTTACGTGGGCAACGTGGCTTCGCCCAGCGCCGACGAGCACGGTAGCCACGTGGACGTGGCGCAAGCCAGCCGCAGCACGGGCAGCATTCTCAAGCCCTTTCTGTACGCGGCAATGCTGAGCGAGGGCGACATTTTGCCCCGCATGTTGGTAACAGACTACCCGTTTTATACCGCAGGATTTGCGCCGTCCAACTTCAGCAAAAGCTTCGACGGCGCAGTGCCCGCCTGCGATGCGCTGGCACGCTCGCTCAACGTGCCCGCGGTGCGAATGCTGAAGAGCTACAGCGTCGAAAAGTTTCACGGCTTGCTGCGGCAGCTGGGCATGGCTTCGCTCGCCAAGCCTGCCGACCACTACGGCTTGTCGCTCATTCTTGGCGGCGCCGAAATCAGCCTGCACACCGCCGCCTCCATGTACGCCTACCTTGGCCGAATGTTGAACCACTACCCCGAGCTGAGCGGGCGCTACAGCAGCCTTGACTTGCGCGGCCTGACGGCGATGGAGCCAGCCGCACATCGCGAGTCGCAAATCGCAAATCGAGAATCGCACATCGAGACCACCGCTCCACTCAACGCCTCGGCAGTGTGGCTCACGCTCGATGCGCTCACGGAGGTGAGCCGTCCGGAGGAAGATGCGCTGTGGGCGGAGTTCGCGTCGAGCCATCGCGTGGCGTGGAAAACCGGCACCAGCTACGGACACCGCGACGCCTGGGCTGTGGGCCTCACGCCGCGCTACGTGGTGGGCGTGTGGGTGGGCAACGCCAGCGGCGAAGGGCGGCCGGGTCTCACCGGAGTGAGCTATGCGGCGCCCATCCTCTTCGAGCTGTTCGGATTGCTGCCGCACGCCGCGGCGTGGTTTGCTCCGCCCTACGACGATATGGCGCAGGTGGAGCTGTGCCGGCAGAGCGGCCATCGCGCTTCGCCCATTTGCACCGCCACCGACACGGCCTGGATTCCTACGCGGGGTGAGGCTTCGCCACAGTGCCCGTACCACGTGATGCTCAACCTCGACCAGAGCTTGCGCTACCGCGTCAACAGCCGCTGCTACGCGGTGAGCCAGATGCAGCGCCGTGCGTGGTTTGTGCTGCCGCCAGCTCAGGAGTACTACTACCGCCAGCGCCACCACGACTACCACCCCGCGCCGCCGCTGCATCCGCGCTGCGCCGACGACGAGGGGCAAGCCATTGAGCTGATATATCCCATGCCCAATACCGGCATTGCCATCCCGCGTCAGCTCGACGGTTCGGCGGGGCAAAGCATTTTTCGCGCCGCGCACCGCAGCGATGGCGCCACCATTTTTTGGCACATCGACGGCGAGTACGTGGGCAGCACGCAGGGCGACCACCACCTTGCCCTGCACCCCGCTGCAGGCCGCCACACGCTTACGCTCGTGGACGATGAGGGCGGAAGAGTGAGGGTGGGATTTGAGGTAAAAGAGTGAGGCGCAAAAGGAATAACTTCCTTTCGCGCCCCAGTCGCATTGCGCTTTTGCGCAGGATTTACTTCGCAATTACGCGAGCCATTTCGAGCACCTTGTTGGAGTAGCCCCACTCGTTGTCGTACCACGCCACAACTTTTGCAAAGTTTGCGTCGAGCGAGATGCCAGCCTTGGCGTCGTAAACCGAGGTGCTGCTGCAGCCGCGGAAGTCGGTCGATACCACCGAATCTTCGGTGTAGTCCAGCACGCCCTTGAGCTCGCCTTGGGCGGCAGCCTTCATCGCGGCGTTAATTTCGTCCATCGATGCGGGCTTGTCGAGCACCACGGTGAGGTCAACCACCGACACGTCCGATGTGGGCACGCGGAGCGACATACCGGTGAGCTTTTTGTTGAGCTCTGGTAGCACCTTGCCCACGGCTTTAGCGGCGCCGGTGGACGAGGGGATGATGTTCTCCAGAATGCCGCGTCCGCCGCGCCAGTCCTTCTTCGAGGGGCCGTCCACGGTTTTCTGCGTGGCAGTAGTGGCGTGCACGGTGGTCATCAAACCCTTCACGATGCCAAACTTGTCGTTGAGCACTTTGGCGATGGGCGCAAGGCAGTTGGTGGTGCACGATGCGTTGGAGATGATGGTCTGTCCGGCGTAGGTCTTGTGGTTGACGCCGTACACGAACATGGGGGTGTCGTCCTTCGACGGTGCCGACAGGATGACTTTTTTTGCGCCAGCGGTGATGTGCGCCTCGGCGGTTTCCTTGGAGAGGAAGAGTCCGGTGGACTCCACCACTACATCGGCTCCGACCTCGCCCCACTTGAGCTGCGCGGGGTCTTTCTCCGCGGTGAGGCGGATTTTTTTGCCGTTCACCACGAGGTTGGTTCCCTCGACGGCGACGCTGCCCTTAAAGTGCCCGTGCACCGAGTCGTACTTGAGCATGTACGCCAAGTACTCGGGTTCGAGCAGGTCGTTGATGCCAACGATTTCGATGTCGTCGGCGAAGTTGTACTCGGCGGCACGGAACACCATGCGGCCAATGCGGCCAAAGCCGTTGATACCCACTTTGATTTTTGCCATTTTTTGTTTTGTTTTTGGGATTATACGTTTATTTTTTCGGGCGCAAAGGTAGGTATAATTGTGGAACTATGCAATAGCGCGGTAAGTTTTTTTGCGGCGCGAGAAACCATATAACATAATACAACGTGCGGTGCGGGAAAATATTTTGTGGGCTGAGAAAAAAGCATTATTTTTGCGAAAAATAATGGAGCTACACAATAAACCATGAAACGAAAAAAAGCAAACTACGACACCCAAAATAGCTGCTTCGAAGAAGACGAGGACGCGGTGTTAAGTAAAATTTATAAGGAAAAGCACTGCAAGTCGAGCTTTTACTACAGCTATTTTCGCCGCACAAAGACGCTTTTGTACGGGCGCTCTGCCTTACTTTCTCCTCCGAAATCTACGAGCGCATCTCCACAATCCTTGAGCGACGGCGCTCTTGTGGCGCAGTTTGCGGGTGGCAAGCAGAGCGCCTTCGAGGAGCTGCTGGCACGCTACCACGACCGCATTTACTTGTCCATCTTGGATTTGGTTGAAAGCGTTGACGAGGCCAACGAGGTCATGCAGGAGGTGCTCATCAAGATGATGGTTGCGCTACAGAAAGGTAACTACAAGGACCGCGGCAAGTTTTTGGGGTGGTCATTGAGCGTGGTGTACAACCACACCGGTAACTACCATCAACACCGCCATAGCTTGGAGAGAGAAGTGCTGGGCTTGCTTTCCAAAGAATTTCCGATTACGGGCTGCGCCTTTTCGGACCTCAACGCCGAAGAGCGAATGGTGGTGACGGAGGAGTACCGAGAGCTGCACAGGCTGCTGCGCCATTTGCCGGTCGCGTTGTGCGAGTCGGTGAAGCTGCGCTACTTCGATGGGTAC
>JAITOI010000222.1 GCA_031289995.1 Prevotellaceae bacterium
CTTTGTAAATGTTAACCTGAATGGGACTACCGCTGCTGTAGTCGCGATGGACTATAGCATTCAACAGAGCCTCCCTCAGAGCATCACGGGGAACAGGATATGTTTCAACCCGCTGTATCCCCTTATAGGTAATGATGGCCTTAAAGTATTTAAGATAAATAGTCTCAATTGCCTTATCGGGCATGGTAATTAGCGGGCCATGAATTTCATCTTGGTAAAGCAAGTCGGCATTGGTTTCAAAAAAACCAATTTTGAGGTAGGCGCCCATCACATATTTTTCGGGGTTGGGATGAAATAGCAGCACGGCTGCCCGCTTCAGGTAGTCGCCCTCGGTGAGCATCAGATTTTCCAGCAACTCGTCATCTCTGATGTCCAAATCTTCTGCCGTCAGGCGCTTGCTCATCAACGCTTTTCGCCGAAACTCCCGAAACGCCACAATGTCCAAATCCGCAGCTTTTACGTACGGTACCGGAACGCTATCCCATGTTTTGCCCTGCTTGCGGAGAATAAACTCGTCTAAGGCGTTGCCCGACAACACCTGCGTGGTGCTGCCCGAACGGTAGTAATACTTGCCGTGATAGCTAATGGGGTGCGGGTAAGGGTTAACGATAATTTTAATAAATTGTTTGCCCTCGTCCTCCAAAAGATGCACGTCCGCAAGGATACCCATCGTGCTGCGAGTTTTATTGGGCAAGTCTTCCATCAGCTTGTCAGCCTCAGCAAGGCCAACCACCTTGCCAAGGTCGTTTTTGCCTAATTCAAGCACGCCGCCAAAAGCGTTGGAAAACGAGCAAATCACTTTCAGGTACTCGTCTTTCCAAACGGATTTGTATTCAATATACTGAGTCTCGTTCATCAGGTATTTTTTTCGGTAAATAACTCCAAAAAATCAAACAAACAACCTCCCCCCCTCCTCCGTCGCCACAAAAATCATCCCATCATCGCAGCCATGTATGGCGCGGTTTTCCTTCATCTGCTGCTCGAGGTAGGTGATGTGCTCGTGGGTGATGGTTTGGCCGGGCACCAGCACCGGTATGCCCGGCGGGTAGGGCGTAACGAAAAACGACGATATGCGGCCGCAGGAATCCTCGATTTTTAGCGGCTCGCGCGGCGCGAAAAAGTACGACAGTCCTGCCGTTTGCACGTCGGGAATTTTGATGGTCTGCTCCGCCTTTTTGATTTTGTGGTCAAAGCGCGTCGCCTCGCGCTCCAGCTCGCTCAGCGCAAAGAACAGCTCGCCCTCCTTCGAGGTCGAAATGCCGATGGTGAACAGGAAAAGTATGGTGCCCTCGACGGTGGTTTTTTCCACCTCAAAACCTTTCTCCTGCAGGTACTGCTGAATGTCGCGGATGTCGCACTCCAGCGCCGATACGTCGAGCAAAACCTTGAGCGGGTCGTTGCCGTAGCCGTAGGTTTTGAGGTGCTTGAACTCCTTCTGGAACTCGCAAAATTCGACCACCTTGATTTTGGTGAGCCGCTTCTGCACCGCGTCGCGAAAGCGCTTGGCCTGCTCGAGCGCCTTGCAGAGCAGCTTGAATCCTTCCACCTCCATCTGCATCGAGCACACGCCCAGCGAGGCGATAATCTGGTACTGCGGCGAGGTGGAGGTGTAGAGGTGGAAGATTTCGCGGAAGTAGTTTTCGTCGAAATCGGGGTCGTTGACGTGGATGTACGAGCTCTGGCTGAAGGCCGACAGCACCTTGTGCGCCGAGTGGGTTATGTAGTCCGCGCCCGCAAGGATGGCCGAGTACTCCTTGAAGTAGGGGTGGAACGAGGCGTAGCCAAACCAGGCCTCGTCGATGAACACCTTGATGTGCGTGCCTCTGGCTTGGTTCACCTTGCGCACCAGCTCCACCACGCGGCGAATGGGGATGAGGATGCCGTCGTAGGTGCAGCCGGTGAGCACCACCAGCCGCACGTCGGGATTTTTTTTGATGGCGTTCTCGATGTCCTTGATGGAGGGCGGCGCAAAGATGCCGTAGCGCGACGAGAACATGCTGTTGATGTACACCGGCGTGGCCTGCGATTGCAGCAATCCGTAGTGCACCGACTTGTGGCAGTTGCGGTCAACGATGGCCTTGTCGCCCTTGTGCAGCAAGGTTTGCAGAATAATTTTGTTGGAGTTCGACGAGCCGTTGGTTACAAAAAACGACTTGCGCACGTTGAACGTTCGCGCCGCTTTAGCCTCCGACAGGCCAACGTATCCGGTGGAGTCGAGCAGCGAGCCGAGGTGCTCCACCGAGGCCGAAAGGTCGCCCAGAAAAACGTTGTCGCCAAAAAATTCGTAGAACGGGTAGAGGTATGGCGAGTTCTTGAAGCTACGCCCACCGGCGTGTCCGGGCGTGTGCCAGGTGTAGTTGGCCTCCTCCACGTAGTCGCGGTAGGCCGTCCAGAATGGCGTGCGGCGCCGCTCGTTGAAGGTGTTGAGGATGCGCTGCAGCTCCTGCTGGTGGTTGTTCACCAGCTCGCGCTTTTGGATGAAGTGCACGGTGCTGAGCTTCGAGCTGTAAAGGCTGTACGTGTCCTGGTCGAGGGTGATGAGGAAGATGTGAATGTTGGAGCGCAGCGCCAGCACCTGCTCCACAAACCGCATCGAGCGGCACACGTCCCAGTTGACCACCACCGCCTGCACGTCGCCGTACTCCGCCTTGAGCTGCTTGTTGTTGCCCGCGGGAATGTTGCCGTGCTCAAGGTAGGCGAGCGCCGTCTCCTGCGAAATGGATTTGACGAATTCGATGTGGAGCGAGTTCGTTTTTTCGAGCGGCCCCTTCACCTTGTAGAAGTTGTCGTACAAGGTTTCGACTGCGTTTTTGCCTGTTTCCACCAGCAATACTTGAATGCTGCATACGGGCGATGTTTGCTTGGCCATGGTGTTGTTCAGAAATTCAAAATCCAAATGCAGGAGACGACGATGCTGCTTGCGCGGCGCTAAATGCCCAGCTCGGTCTGGTAGCCCTGCAGCGTTTCGAGCACGTTGCTCTTGACGCTGATGAAGTGCGACAGCCCCTTGCTCTGCAGCTCGGCCTTGCACTCCGGTTCGCCCGCCACCACTACGATGGCCTTACCCTTGAGCGCCTCGTAAATTTTGGGTACGCCCTCGGCATAGTCCTCGTCGCTCGAGCAGGCCACCACTATTTCGGCCTTGGCTGCCAGCGCGGCTTGCACGCCTTCCTCGACGGTAGCAAACTGGTTGTTGTCCGTTACCTTGAAGCCTGCCACCGCAAAAAAGTTGCTCGAAAACTGAGCGCGGGCGCGGCACATGGCGAGGTTGCCGAAGGTGAGCATGAACACCTCGGGTCTCTTTTTTGCAGCCTCCGTTTTCATGCGCATCGCCTCAAAAACTTCCGCGCCGCGGTAGGGCGACAGCGGCTCGCACAGCTGCGGCTTGTCACCCTCGCAGCACTCGCTATCGGCGCTGCACGAGGGCGACGAAGTCGAGGTTGCATCGGGCTTGCAGCAGCATTTGCGTTGCAGCTTTTCGGTGGCCTCGGCGTTCAGCGTTTCGCCAAAGTTGGGGTACTGGTTGGTGCCAAGCAGCGTGGCGCGGCGCGAGGCAAGATTTTTGTCGAGCAGCGCAGCCGAAGCCTTCACCTGAGCCTGCACAAATCCGGCCTTGAACGCGGCGATGTAGCCACCCATGTCTTCCACCTGACGGAACAGCTTCCATGCCTCCTCGGCGAGGCTCTGCGTAAGGCATTCGATGTAGTACGAGCCGGCCGACGGGTCGGCAACGTGGTCAAAATGCACCTCCTCCTTGAGCAGGATTTGCGTGTTGCGGGCAATGCGGTTGGAGAAGTCGCTCGAGCTCTTGAAGGGCTTGTCGAAGCGCAACACCTCAATCGAGTCCACGCCTGCAATGGCGGCGCTCATCGCCTCGGTGGTGCCGCGCAGCAGGTTGACGTAGGCGTCGTAGGCGGTCTGGTTCCACGCACTGGTTACGGCGTGGATGCTCATCTTCGCGGCCTTGTCGTGCGCGGGTTTGTAGGCCTTCACCACGTTAGCCCAGAGGATGCGGGCGGCGCGAATTTTGGCAATTTCGAGGAAGTAGCTGGCGCCAACAGCCAGCGTGAATCGTATGCGCGGCGCCACCTGGTCGACGCTCAGCCCCTGGTCGGTGAGCTGCACGAGGTACTCGTTGCCCATGCTCAGCGCCAGCGCCAGCTCCTGCACCGCGTTGGCTCCCGCGTTGTGCAGCGTGGCTCCGCTCACGCCGATGGTGCGCAGGTGCTTCACCTCCGCAGCCGCGAGCACAGAATTTTTCAGCTTGCCAAACGCATCGTCGCAGAGGTGGCCGCTCACGGTGAGCACCCGCAGCGGGTCAGCGCTCACCGACAGGCGCAGCTTGCTGAGGTCAACGCCCGTCTGCTTTGCGTAGCGCACCAGCTTTTCGGCGAGGTTCATTCCGCAGCCTTTTTGGGCGACGAGATTCAGCTCCGCCACGTCGAGGTAGATGCCCTTGAGCAGCTGCTCCAGCTCGGCGTCGGTGATGTCTTTTTTGACGCAGAAGCTCACCGCGTCCACGCCCTTCATCAGCCCGTCGAGGGCTTGGGCGTTGGCCTCCGCCACGCTGTTGCAGGCGCAGTAGGTCTGGCAGGTGCGCCATTGGTTGTCGCCTTTAACGCCGCGCACGTAAGGAAACTCGCCCACCGCAGCGCTGGCGTGGGCAACATCTTTGAGGTTTTCGGCGCGGTAGTACGGGCGCACTTTCAAGCCGTCGAGGGGTTTCCAGACCAGCTTTTTTTCGTAGTCTGCGCCCTTCAAATCCTTGCCAATTACGGCCTCCCACTGCTCTGTTGCAACGGGCTGAAATTCCGTAAAAAGTTTTTGTTCCGACATGTTTTTTTGGTGTTTTAATTTGGTTTTTTCAAGCGAAAAATCGTTGGTAAAAAGCGTGCAATGGTAGAAAAAAGAATTTGAAGATTTGAAGATTTGAAGATTTGGCTAAATCTTTTTTTTGAGGTGCTATTTCAATTGATGTGCGACCATGCGATGTGCGATATGCGACAATGCCAGCGTCTATGTGCGATGTTACTGCAAGTCCCGAAAGGACGCAATTTTCATAACCGCAGGCAAGCGGCAGCGCAGCCTGCGGTGGGCAACACATCCGCGTCTTTGCGCACGGAGCACAGCCCTCATTCAGGGCACAACCTACCCCCGTGCGCCATGCTCCACCGTCTGAACTATGATTTGTAGGATTTGCAGGATTTTAGGATTAAGACCAAGCGGCTATCAAATTGGTATTGTTGGCGTGGGGCTATCACCACCAACAATGGGGCTTGCCCCATTGTTGTAGAGGACAATGGGGCAAGCCCCATTGTTGGTGCAGGCGACGACCCAAACCATCATTTTGATATCCCATTGTTCTTAACAGCGCAAAAAAAAGATGTAGAAACAACGCTAACCGTTGCCTCTACATCTTTCCGTTGCATCAGGGCGCACACCTTATATGCCCCCCTACGTGCTTACTTCTTCACCA
>JAITOI010000009.1 GCA_031289995.1 Prevotellaceae bacterium
GGCAGCGGCAGCTACGAGGCGAAAAACAGCGTGTCCATTACCGCTGTACCCGGCGTTAGCGACAGCACTTTCTTGTACTGGAGCGGCGCGAAGGACATCTTCACCAGCGGCAACAACGCTGACTCGCTCAAGGCTTCTACAGCTATTCTGATGCCTGCCCGCGACCTCATCCTAACCGCACACTACCTGAAAAAGGACACCATCCCTACGGTTGCCCCTGTTACCTTCACGGCCACCTTCACCACCCTCGATGTAGCCTCTAACCCCATTGCCGGCGCGGCAATCACGCTTGGCAATTCGTCGAAAAATACCGACAGCAATGGCGTGTGCACGTTCACCAATTTGCCCAACGGCAGCTACCGCTACACCATTACCTGTGCGGGCTACATGGCCGATAGCGGCAGCGTTGCCATCGACAACGGCAACAAAAATATCAAGCTGAAGCTCTCTGCAACGACCACCACTGCTGTGATGGCGCATAGCTACTTGCCGCTGCACGCCTATCCCAATCCGATTATTAACGAAGAATTAATCATCGAAAACGAAGAGCTGAAAGCGGGAGATGCGATTGAGGTGTACGCGCTGAATGGCGCACCGGTAAAGGCTTTCGTCGCCGCAGGCAAAAAATCTGTGGTAAATTTTTCTGCACTTCCCGCAGGCACGTACATCGTAAAAGCGGGCAACAGAGCAACCAAAATTGTGAAGAGGTAGGCCGCTATTCCAGCGCAATTTCCAGCACATCTTTGATGTCATCCACGTAACGAAATGTAAGCCCGGTCAAGTAACCGGGCTTTATTTCGTCTACGTCTTTGCGGTTGTCGGCGGGCAAAACAATGTCGCTAATACCGGCACGTTTTGCGGCCAGCATTTTCTCCTTGATGCCGCCCACAGGCAGTACCTTGCCGCGTAGCGTGGCCTCGCCGGTCATCGCCAAACCTTTGCGCACCTTACGTCCGGCAAACACCGAGGCAATGGCTGTTACCATCGTGATGCCCGCCGATGGACCGTCTTTGGGTATGGCGCCTTCGGGCACGTGGATGTGTAGGTTGTGCGAGGTAAACATTTTGGCGTCAATCTGCAGCGCGTCGGCGCACGCACGCACGTACTCCAGCGCAATCACCGCGCTCTCCTTCATCACGTCGCCCAGCTGACCGGTGGTGGTAATGGCACCCTTTCCCTTGCTGATGCTGGCCTCGACAAAAAGAATTTCGCCACCGTTGGCCGTCCATGCCAGGCCGGTGGCCACGCCGGTGAAGGCAATTTCGAGCGCCTTATCCCTCGTGAACTTAGGCGCACCAAGGGTTTCGCGCAGCGCG
The DNA here is from genome assembly GCA_031289995.1 of Prevotellaceae bacterium. The sequence continues at coordinate 1,317 of JAITOI010000009.1, forward strand.
TCAGGCGTCAGCTGCGCCGCGTATGTTTTGCCCGAAGCGATGAGTCGCGCCGTGTGGCGAATGATTTTGGCGAGCTGTTTTTCGATGCCGCGCACGCCCGATTCGCGCGTGTAGTTGACAATCATTTCGACCACCAGCTCGTCCGGAATTTGCAGCTGTTCGGGCGTTATGCCGTGGTCGTTGAGCAGGCGAGGAAGCAGGTGCCGCTTCACAATTTCGAGCTTCTCTTCCTGCGTGTAGCCGCTCACCTCAAGCATCTCCATGCGGTCGCGCAGCGCTGGATGAATGGTGGCAATATTGTTGGCGGTGGTGATGAACAGCACGTGCGAAAGGTCGTACTCCAGCTCCAAAAAGTTGTCGTAAAACGTGGCGTTCTGTTCGGGGTCGAGCACCTCAAGCAGCGCGCTCGACGGGTCGCCGCGAAAGTCGCTACCCACCTTGTCTATCTCGTCGAGGATGACGACCGGATTGCTCGTTTTGCAGCGGCGAATGGTTTGCATAATGCGCCCCGGCATGGCGCCAATGTAGGTTTTGCGGTGTCCGCGAATTTCGGCTTCGTCGTGCAATCCGCCCAGCGAGATGCGGCCAAACTCGCGCCCCAAGGCCCGCGCCACCGACTTTCCGAGCGATGTTTTACCCACGCCCGGCGGGCCGTAGAGGCACATAATCGGTGACTTTAGGTTGCCCTTGAGCTTAATCACCGCAAGGTGTTCAATCATTCGCTCCTTGGCTTCTTCGAGGCCGTAGTGGTCTTCGTCGAGCACCTGTTGAGCCGCGTCGAGGTCGAGCTTGTCCTCCGAAAACTCGTTCCAAGGCAGGTCTATCAACGTTTGTAGGTAGTTGAGCTGGATGGGATATTCGCCGCTTGCGGGGTGCATTTTTTCGAGCTTTCCCAGCTCGCGCTCGAATGTGGCGGCCACCGCTTCGCCCCATTTTTTGGCCTTCATTTTTTCGCGAAACCGTTGCGCTTCCTGCTCTGTAGAGCCTGCGCCCAGCTCCTTTTGGATTTCGCGCATTTGCGCTTGCAGAAAATATTCGCGGGTTTGCTGGTGTATGCCCTCGCTCACTTTTTGCTGAAGTTCCCACTTCAGCTCCAGCGCTTTTTGCTCGCGCATGAGCACCTCCAGCAAGGCTTTGGCGCGATGTTCGAGGTTGCCAATTTCCACCAGCTTTTGCTTTTCTTCGCCGCTCACCTCGGTGTTCACCGCAAGGTAGTTCACCAAAAATTGCCGGTTGCCGATGTTCTTCACCGCAAAGCCAGCCTCAGGTGCGAGGTGTGGCGAAAGCTTGATGACCTCCAGCGCAACGCTGCGGACGGAGTCGATAACTAACTTGTAGTCGGTGTTTGATGCGTCGGGAATGATGTCCTCGAGTGGCTTCACGGCGGCGATAAAGTACGGCTCATCGGTCAGCAATTGCTGCAGCTCGATGCGCTGTGTGCCTTGCAGGATAACGGTTACAGAGCTGTCGGGCAGCTCGAGCATGCGCACAATTTGCGCCGCCGAACCTATCCTGTGCAGGTCTTCAAACTGCGGGTCTTCCTGCTCTGTGTTGCGCTGCATTACGACTGCCACATTCTTGTCGGCGGCGAATGCAGCACGCGCCAGCTTCACGGATTTTTCGCGGCTAATGTTTATCGGCGTCAGCACGCCGGGCAGCAGCACCGAGTTGCGCAACACCAGCACGGGCAGCTGCTCAGGCAGGTGCACCTTGCGAATTTTATGCTCATTGGAATCATCAAAAACATCAATAAAATCAACGTCTTCATTGGCGGGGCTAAGAACAATACTTTCCATAAATTTTCTGCGTATTTTGGGTGGCAAAGGTACAAAAAAAAGCGCAGCGGACAAAGCCGCCAGCGCAAGGCTGCATCACACATTCACGCCCAGCTCACGCAGCGCCAACCTTGTTTGCGCGGCGCTGAAAAACTGAATGCCTGCAATGCCCAGCTGCTGCGCGGCCTGCACGTTGTCTGCGCGGTCGTCAATAAAAGCGCAGGCTGCGGGTTGCAGGCCGTAGCGATGCAGGAGCAGCTGAAAAATTTTTGGGTCAGGTTTGCACAACTTTTCCTCACCCGAAATCACCATGCCGTCGAGCATTTCGAAGAACGGATGTTTCCTGCGCACGATGCTGAACGTTTCGATTGACCAGTTCGACAGGCCGTATGCAGCGTAGCCTGCACGCTTCAGGTCGGCAAGCAGGGCAACGGTTTCAGCGTTCACCGCGCCCAGCGATTTTTCCCACTGCGTGTGGTAGGCAATCACGTATTCGCGCTGCTGCGGATACTTGCGCAGCATAGCTTCCATATTCTCCGCGAGCGTTGCGCCAGCGTCGAGATTGTTGTTCCACTCATCGCGCCAGCCCGTGCGCATAAAGGCTTCCAGCGCTTCCTCGCTCGCAAACATTTCGCGGTAGAGTAGGCGAGGGTTCCACTCGATAAAGACGTTGCCGAAATCAAAAATGAGGCTCTTAATCATGGGATGAAAAATGTTGTTGTGTTGTTGTTTTGCGGAGCTGAGAGCAGGCAAACCAAGAGCGTCTTCGACATGTCGAAGACGCTCTTTTGTGGCTCGCATCGCGCTGCCAGCTTAGCTTTGCGCAAGGGCAGCAGGGCGATGATTTTTGTAGCGAGTCATAAACTTGTCAACACGTCCAGCGGTGTCAACCAGCTTCATTTTGCCCGTGTAGAAGGGGTGCGACGAGCTTGAAATCTCGACCTTGTACAGGGGGTACTCAACGCCGTCAATCGTGATGTTTTCCCTCGTATGCACCGTCGATTTGGTAATGACGTAGCTGTCGTCGGACAAGTCTTTGAACACAACTGGGCGGTAGCCTTCGGGATGAATTCCTTTTTTCATTTTATTCCTTTTTTTGTAGTTTGTTTTTATTTTTGGGCTGCAAAGGTAGCACTTTTTGAGGACACTACCAAACCATACCCGATATATTTTTTTGCACCGCAATGGCACGCTGCCATTACCTGCGGTAGACTTTGCTCAGCAGCCTCAGCAGCTCGATGTAGAGCCACACCAGCGTGAGCATAAGCCCGAATGCGCCGTACCACTCCATGTACTTGGGTGCGCCCATTTGCGTGCCCCGATTGATGAAGTCGAAGTCGAGCAAAAAGTTGAATGCCGCCACGCCCACCACGAACAGGCTAATGCCAATGCTGAGCCACGATGCATCGTGCATGAACGACACCGTGCTGGCCGAGAACATGCCGATAATCCATGTCGCCAGGTAGCACACCGCAATGGCGCCGGTGGCAATGATGATGCCGCTTCGCAGCTTGTTGGTCACCTTGATGGCGCCGGTGCGGTATAGCACCAGCATCACCAGCAGCACGGCAAACGTAAGCCCTACGGCCTGCAGCACGATGCCCTCCGTTTGGTAGTTGAACATGGCCGACAGCGCGCCAAGGCACAAGCCTTCGCACACGGCGTACAGCGGCGCTGCCCACGTGGAGCGGCGCGGGCTGAAGATGGCGATGAGCGAAAAAATTAGCCCACCAACCAGCCCGCCAATCAGGTATGGCATTACGGCGCCCATGGCGATGTCGTTCGTTGCAATCGTTGCTGCATCTGCGCTCACCGCGCTGGGAAAAACAGCGACAGCCTCGGCAAAAATTTTCCACGTGTACACTGCTCCAAGCCCTGCAAGCAGCACCAGCAGTAAGGTTTTGTGAATGGTGCCCTGCACCGTCATCGCCGATTCGGACACGACTGCCGAGTGTGTTGCGGTGCGAAATGCGCTATCGTTAAGCGCAGGACTTGATGAATTGAAGATACCCATTTTGGAGAATAAAAGTTGAAATTATTTTTCGAGCACGTCAACAATTTCGCCCACAAACATGTGGTGAAAATCTTTGTTGGGGTAAATGTCGTTCACGATGTTGGGGTCAACAAAGGCCTTGGGGTCGATGAAAGAAGCGTTGTACAGCTTTTTGCACACCACCACGCGGTAGGCCTGCTTAAACGTTACGGCGCCGTTGTTGAGGTGTATGGGCAGGAGGCCAGTTTCCTGAATCTTGTTGGTGTTGCGCCCCGACAGCACGCCGCACATTTGGAGAATGTCGTTGTATTCGCTGGATAAAAACGAGAGCGTAAAATATTTTTCGCGCTCCAAAAAGCTGAACGTATAGCGCTGAGGCCGCACAAACACTACCACCACGTCGCGCGTCCAGAGGTGGCCAATGGTGCCCCATCCGGCGGTCATGGTGTTGAACAGCGAGTCGTTGCCCGCCGTGAGCAGAAAGCCCTTCTCAATTTCGCGCACCAGCGATTCGCGCACGTCGTCAATCGCCACCGGCCGAAACTCTTTTTTGCCGATTCTTGTTGGAGCGCTGCCGCCGCCGCTGCACGCTGCCATACAAAATGCTGCCGCTACAGCAACCAGAATTTTTTTCATAATATCTTGTGTTTCAAATTACGTTTAAAAAATCACGAACAAAAGTAGTAAAAAATTTGGTGGTTTCAAAAAAAGTGTTTACCTTTGCACGATTTTTTCATGGTGGATGTAGCTCAGTTGGTTAGAGCATCAGATTGTGGTTCTGAGGGTCGTGGGTTCGAGCCCCATCTTCCACCCAGCAACGAAACCCGAACACTCGAGCGCGAGTGTTCGGGTTTAAAATTTGTATCGCGGCGTGTGCCAGAAGCAGTAGCGGTTTCGCTTCTGCGCCTTGAAGCAGCAGCGTTTGCCGCGCTTGTTCACGTGCACGCATTTGTGTCCTTCCTTGTC
>JAITOI010000024.1 GCA_031289995.1 Prevotellaceae bacterium
ACCGAATACCTGCGCTCGTTAGTCTGGACCGAGCTGGAGGTCGCCCTCGCGGAGCTCCCGCCCGAGCAGCGCGAAGCCTTCGAGCTCACCGAGCTGGACGACCTGCCGGTAAAAGAAGTAGCCGCCGCCACCGGCGTCCCCGTCAACACCCTGCTATCGCGCAAGCACTACGCCGTGCTGCACTTGCGCAAGAGGATGAGGCAGCTGTATGAGGATATATTGTTGTCGTGAGGGGGGAGAATAAAATGTTGGTAACTTTTTCGGTGTTCGTGATGGGGTATTGAAAAAGTCCGTACCTTTGCGCGTCAAATTAACCCTAAAATTTTAGACAACATGAGCCAGAAGTTAGCCGTCAAGCTATTTGAGAGCAAGAAAGTTCGTTCGCTGTGGGACGACGAACAAGAGAAATGGTACATCTCAATCGTAGATGTCATTGAGGTTTTAACTGGAAGCGAGCGTCCGCGAAAATACTGGGACGACTTGAAGCGCAAGCTGCAGGCCGAAGGAAGTGAACTGTCCGAAAAAATCGGACAGTTGAAAATGCAAGCTCCCGATGGCAAGATGAGATTGACCGATGTGGCCGATGTAGAGCAGCTATTCCGGTTGATACAGTCCATTCCGTCGCCCAAGGCAGAGCCGTTCAAGCTGTGGCTTGCCGAGATTGCCCGCGAACGGCTTGAGGAGATGGACGACCCCGAACAGGGTGTCGAGCGTTTGATGGAATACTACCACCGAAAGGGCTATTCGGAAAGCTGGATTAACCAACGCCTGAAATCCATTGAAGTGCGAAAGGATCTCACCGATGAGTGGCAACGGCGCGGAATTGAGAAGGGGCAGGAATTTGCCGTGCTGACCGACATCATCACAAAGGGCTGGTCGGGCTTAACCACTAAAGAATACAAGCAGCACAAAGGTTTGAAAACCGAGAGTCTCAGGGATAATATGACCAACCTGGAGCTGGTACTCAACATGCTTGCCGAAGCAACCACCACCGAAATATCCAAAGAAAAGCAGCCGGAAACCGTTGCCCATAGCCGCGAAATAGCACGACAAGGCGGTCAAATTGCAGCCAATACACGCAAAGAGATTGAAGCCAAAACCGGTAAAAAAGTCGTCAGCCCGTTAAATGCAAAATCGATAAAAACGATTGGAAAATAAAATTCCAATAATAGCATACCCACTCCCGTCCTACCCAAAAAACCCTCCCACACTCCTCGCTTCCGAGTCCAGCGTAAACACAATCACGTGGTCATCCTCGCGGATTTTGGTGCTGCCCCACACGATGAGGCCGGCGCCCGCCCGCACGATGCCGCCAATGGTAGCGTTGCGCGGAAAGTTGAGGTCTTTGACCTCCATGCGGCAGGCCTTGCAGCCGGGCTTGGCGAGAAATTCCACCATCTCGGCCTCCGACCCCGCAAGATATTTCACCGATTGCACGCTGCGATTTTTTTGCGTGAGGTTGAAAATTTGTCCTGCCGTTATCAGCTTTTTGTTGATGGTGGTGTCGATGCCGATGCTCTCTGCAAGCTGGATGTAGTCTAAGTTTTCGACCTCGGCAATGGTGCGCTTCACGCCCATTTGTTTGGCCAGCAGGCAGGCCAAAATGTTGGTCTCCGAGTTGCCCGTAACGGCCACAAACGCGTCGGTTTTTTGCAGCCCCTCCTCGATGAGCAAGTCCGTGGCGCGACCGTCGCCGTTGATGACCATGGCGTTCTTGAACATGGCCGCCAGCTTGGCGCAACGCTCACGATTTTGCTCAATGATTTTGATGTTCATGCGGCGGTCGAGCGAGGCCGTAACCTTAGCGCCAATGCGGCTTCCGCCAAGGATGATGAGGTTGTTCACGTCGATGTTTTCCTTGCCCACAAATTTGAGCATCGGCTCCGCTCCGCTGCGCGTGCACATCACGTAGTACCAGTCGCCCAGCTCGAAGGTGTCCTGCAGGTGCGGAATGATGGTGCGGTTGTTGCGGTGGATGGCGATGAAGCGGAACTCGGGGTTGTGCAGGCCTTGCACCACCTCGCCCAGCGTTTTGCCCGCCAGCGGCGAGCCGAGCTCCACGCGAAACACCATGGTCGCCAGCAGCCCGTTGGCAAACTCCACGTACTCCGACGTGCTGGTTTGCGTCAGCAGGTTGACCACCTCGGCGGCCGCAATGTTTTCGGGGTAGAAGAGGTTGTCCACGCCCAGCGCAGCAAACGTGCGGCGGTGCTCCACGTCGAGGTACTCGTCGTGGTCGATGCGGGCCACCGTTTGCGCCGCGCCCAGCGACTTGCCCAGCATGCAGGCCACGATGTTCGTGTCCTCGCTCGGCGTAACGGCGATGAGCAGCTGCGCCCCGTTGACCTCGCAGCGCCGCAGCGCCTCGAACGAGGTGGGGCTGCCGCACTCGGTGATGACGTCGGCCGCCGCCTCGATGGCGCGGAGGCGCTCCTCGCTGTCGTCGATGACGGTGATGTTGTGCTGTTCGTCGCGCAGCAGCTTGGCAAGGTGCGTGCCCACGTTGCCCGCTCCGGCAATGATGATGTTCATAGCGGTTGAAATTTGGGGCAGCAAAGGTAGAAATTTTTTTGGTTGGCAAGCTAATTTTGTGTAGCTTTGCGGCGCTAAATTTTCATGCTCTCACAGTCACAAATTCATCGACAAAAAAAATGGCAAGATTTTCGAAAATGCAAGCGCTGCAATCCATGGCGGCAACGGGTATGGTGCCGGTGTTCTACCACCGCGAGCTGGACGTGGCGCAGTGCGTGCTCAAGGCCTGCTACGACGGGGGTGTTCGCGCCTTTGAGTTCACCAATCGTGGCGACTTTGCGCACGAAATTTTTGGTTCGCTGTCCAAGTACGCGGCCGCCGAATGTCCCGAGCTGGCGCTGGGCGTAGGCTCGGTGGTGGACGCACCCACGGCGGCGCTCTACCTGCAGCTGGGCGCGTGCTTCGTGGTGGGGCCGCTCTTCAACCCCGACGTGGCCAAAGCGTGCAACCGTCGGCTGGTGCCCTACACGCCGGGATGTGGCTCGGTGAGCGAGGTGGGCTTTGCGCAGGAGGCGGGCTGCGACCTGTGCAAGGTGTTCCCCGGCGACGTGCTGGGACCCAACTTTGTGAAGGGCCTCAAGGCGCCCATGCCCTGGAGCATGCTCATGGTAACGGGCGGCGTAAAGCCCGAAGAGGCCAACCTGAAAGCCTGGTTCGATGCGGGCGTAACCTGCGTGGGCATGGGCAGCAACCTCTTCCCGAAGGAGGTGCTCGCCGCCAAAGATTGGGCAAAAATTACCGCAAAGTGCCGCGAGGCGTTGGCAATAGTGGCGGCTGTGCGGGGTAAAAATGTGCTATGAAAAATCAATTCGAAAACACTACCGAAGTTCGCTCCAAAGAGCTCTTCGATGCCGTACACCTCTACGCCGAAGCCATACTGCGCGAGGCTACCGACATCGGTGCCTTAGACCCGATAGACGTGGAAAATGATTA
>JAITOI010000077.1 GCA_031289995.1 Prevotellaceae bacterium
CTTGCCCGCCTTCTGCAACGTTTCCGTTGCGTTGTTCATGTAGCGTATAGCCTCGGCGTGCGCCCATTGCTTCGCTTGCTCCTGCTCTGTTTTTACCGTTGCCATATTCGTAATTATGCAAAGAAAAATGAAAATAGGGAAAGCAGCCATGCGGGTTTCTTTTTCGCTTTTAGGGCTTTGTATTCCTCCTGCGTTAGCTCGTTTTCGGGTTTGATGCGGGCGATGATGCTGTAGGCATGGTTGAAACCATCCTGTATGGTAAGCACGCTGCATTCGCCTTCGGAGTAGCCATTCAAGTGCAAAAAACGATAAGCGGAGTTGAGCTCTTTTAGCAGCTTGCCATCCCGCGTTGCGACGCTGGCAGTATAAAACTCAATGGACTTACGCTTTGGTTTTTTCGGCAGCTGTACGCCTTTAAATTCAAGCCATGTGTCGAGCGCAACCAGCACGCCAAGGTATGCTATGCCGCAGGCAGAGCGCACATACTTGGGGTCGGCGTAGTAGCTATTTTCCTTGCCCGCTTTCTGCAACGTTTCCGTTGCGTTGCTCATGTAGCGTGTCGCCTCGGCGTAGGCCCATTGCTTCGCTTGCTCCTGCTCTGTTTTTACCGTTGTCATCGCAAAAAATAGTTTTGAAAATGCATGAAAGTTTTGGTTACAGAAACGGCCGCAAAGGTAGTAAAAGTTGCTGAGCTTACAAAAAAATTATGGGGGATTTGTTATCTTGCGTTAACCGGTGGGATAGAAAAAGTCGCGAGAGTTCGTGTGCGGAGTTGGGCAGGGTAGGGCAAGCCGATGTTTATGCCAAGCGCAGAAAAAATTTTTCTTGCCCCCGCTCAAAAAAATCCCTACCTTTGCGCCCGTCCGAAACTCAAAAAAATGAAATGAAACATCTCGTATTTTTCCTCTCCGCAAGCCTGCTGCTGTCGGCATCGTGCGCACGCAAGGCGCCGGTGGTGGTGGTGTCCACAGCCGATTCGTCGCCGCGCATTGCGCTGGGCGTGGAGCGGCTGCAACAGTCGCTCAAGGCGCACGGGTACTCGCTTGCCGATAAGTCCACGCCGGCCGAAAAATGCTACACCATCGTGGTGGGTTGCCTGGCTGATGAGCTGGTGCAGCTCCGCGCATCGCAGGCGGGCATTGCCATCGACGAGCATCCCGACAGGGAAGGATACCTGCTCCGGTCGGGAAAAAATGGGCTGCTGGTGGCGGGTGCCGATGCCTCGGGCACGCTGTACGGCTGCCTCGACGTGTGCGACCGCCTGGCACGCAACGACGAATTGCCCAACAAAATTGACGTGCGCGAGCAGCCCGAAATGGTGCTGCGCGGCGCCTGCATTGGCGTGCAGAAGCCCTACTACCTGCCCGGCCGAACGGTGTACGAGTACCCCTACACGCCCGAAGTTTTCCCGTGGTTTTACGACAAAAAGCTGTGGGTGGAATACCTCGACATGCTGCTCGAAAACCGCATGAACTCGCTCTACCTGTGGAACGGCCACCCGTTTGCCTCGCTCGTTCGGCTGCCCGACTACCCCTACGCGGTGGAGGTGGACTCGGCCACGTTTGCCAAGAACGAGGAGATTTTCGGCTTCCTCACCGAGGAGGCCAACCGGCGCGGCATTTTTGTCATCCAGATGTTCTACAACATCATCGTGTCGAAGCCTTTTGCCGAGCGGCACGGCATCAAAACGCAGGACCGCAGCCGCCCCATTGTGCCGGTGATTGCGGACTACACGCGCAAGTCGATTGCCGCGTTCATCGAAAAATATCCCAACGTGGGGCTGCTCGTAACGCTGGGCGAGGCGATGCGCAACGAGGACGACGTGGAGTGGTTTACGCAAACCATCATTCCCGGCGTGAAGGACGGCTTGGCCTCGCTGGGGCGCACCGACGAGCCGCCCATCCTGCTTCGCTCGCACGACACCGACGCCAGGAGCGTGATGGCGGCGGCGCTGCCCCTCTACAAAAACCTCTACACGATGAGCAAGTACACCGGCGAATCGCTCACCACCTACCAGCCGCGCGGCCCCTGGGCAAAAACCCACAAGGACTTGAGCGAGCTCGGCTCGGTGCACATCGACAACGTGCACATCCTGTCGAACCTCGAACCCTACCGCTACGGCTCGCCGGAGTTCATCCGCAAAACCGCCATCGCGATGCACGACGCGCACGGCGCCAACGGCCTGCACCTCTACCCGCAGGCCTCGTACTGGGACTGGCCCTACACCGCCGACAACACGCCGCAGCGCCTGCTCGAAATGGAGCGCGACTGGATTTGGTACAAGGCCTGGGGACGCTACGCCTGGGACAGCCAGCTCGACCCGTACAGCGAAGCCAAGTACTGGAGCAAGCAGCTGGGCGACTTCTACGGCTGCGGCAAACATGGACGCAAAATTCTGGACGCCTACAACGAGAGCGGCGAAATTGCGCCCAAGCTGCTGCGCCGATTTGGCATCACCGAGGGCAACCGCCAAACGCTGCAGCTGGGCATGTTCATGGCGCAGCTGGTCAACCCCTACAAGTTCCGCATCTACCCCGAGTTCTACGAGTCGTGCGGGCCCGAGGGCGAAAAGCTCATCGAGTGGGCGGAGCGCGAGTGGAAGGGCGAGCCGCATGTGGGCGAAACGCCGACGCAAATCATCGACGAGGTGCAGCGCCACGGCCGCCTTGCGGTGGAGGCCGCGGAGCAGGCGGCGCCTCACGTTACCAAAAATACTGTCGAGTTTGAGCGGCTCAAAAACGACATGCGCTGCCTGCACACGTTCGCCTGCTACTTCGCCCAGAAGGTGAAGGCCGGCGAGTGCGTGCTGCGCTACCAGTACTCGCACGACCTGGCCGATTTAGATCTCGCCCTGCCCCACCTCGAGCAGAGCGTGGAGCTGTGGCAGCAGCTGGTGGCGCTCACCGAAAGCGCCTACCTCTACGCCAACAGCATGCAAACGCGCCAGCGCCGCATCCCCATTGGCGGCGACGACGGCAAGCACAAAACTTGGAAGGAAATGCTGCCCCACTACGAGCGCGAGCTGAACAACTTCCGCCGCCACCTGGAGCGCCTCAAGCTGCAAGCCGGAGGAGGCCAAATGCCCGCCGTGAGCAACGCGCCGCTAAGGCCTGCCGACGTTAGGCTGCGCAGCAAGCAGCACAAGCTGTACCCGCTGGCCGTGGGCGAAAAGCTATTTTCCGACGCGGACAGCATCGCGCTCAAGGCCGTGGCCGACGAGCTGCAAGGCCTGCAGTTCCTGCGCCTGAGCATGGCCGAGCAGCAGGCCGACAAGACCCTCATCGCCTTCGCCTGCGACAGCGCGGTGAGCGTGCTGGTGGGCTACTTCAACTCCGGCAAGAGCGACTACCTGCAGCCGCCCACCCTCGAAACCAACGCCAGCGCCAACGACCGCGGGCAGGCCGAGGCGCTCTTTGCCAACGCCCTCGACGTAAGCTGTGCGCCCTCGCTCAACGTGCACGCCTACCGCTTCGAGGCGGGCGAGCACACCCTCGAGCTGGGCAAGGGCGCCGCCCTCGTGCTGGGCTTTGTCGGCGCAGCTCAGCAGCCCAGACCGCGCGACGCAGGCTTGGGCAGCGGCGCGCGCGAAACGGTGGACTGGCTATTCTACTAAACATTTTTTCGACCAACGCACACCAAACATTTGCTTCGCCATGCTCGAGTTTTTTCGCAAGCTTTTTTTCCAACAAAATAGGGACGCCACCTACCGTCCCGCCGCCGACGAGTTCGACATTGAGTACAACCGGCGTGCCAAAGCGCGGCAGGATGAAATCGACCGCATCCTCGACAAAATATCGGCTAAAGGCATGGGCAGCCTCTCCAAAAAGGAGCAGTATTGGCTGGCGCAAAACACGGCCGGCAAACCCTCTGATACCCCCACGAAGCTTTGAAATTCATCCTCAAAATACTCACCCTGCTTGTCGCCATCAGCCTTGTCCTCTCGCGCCTGTCGGCCTACGTGAGCGCCGAGTGGCTGTGGGTGATGCCGTTTTTCGGCCTCCTCTTTGCGCCGCTAATGCTGATGAGCATTGGGCTGACGGTGATGTGGGTGGTGATGCGCCGCTGGTTTTTTCTGCTGCCGCTGGCGGCTGTGGCGCTCAACCTGGGCACGGTGCGCACGCTGATGCACCTCCCGTGGGGCGAAGCCAAAATCGCTGCAGGCGACACCAGCGCAAGCCTCAAGCTGCTTAGCTACAACGTCAACATGTTCGGTGCGCGGGGCCAAAGCGCGACCATCAGCTACGCGCCCATTGCCGCATTTATTGCCCGCGAAAAGTTTGACCTCGCCTGCCTGCAGGAGTATTACGAGCACGACACCAGCCGCGCCGTGCGGCAATTTGCGGCACAGACCGCCGCGCTTCCGCACCGCCACGTGTGGTACAGCGCGACGCGCAGAGGGCACCACTTTGGCCTCGCCACGCTGAGCCGCTACCCCATTGTGGGCAAGGGTTGCATCGCCTTCGAAGGCTCGACCAACGGTGCCATCTACACCGACCTGCTGCTCGGCAAGGCCGACACCGTCAGGGTTTACAACGTGCACCTGCAGTCGAACCATCTGGGGCGGCGCGAAAAGTCGGCGCTCATCGACGAGCGGTTTTGGCTCGACCAGAAAGGCGACCACCGCGAGGTGCTGTACAACATTTCGGGCAAGCTGCAGACGGCCTTCCTCAAGCGGGCGCAGCAGGTGAACTTGATGGAGGAGCACATCCGCACGTCGCCTCATCCGGTGGTGCTGTGCGGCGACTTCAACGACACGCCGGTGTCGTACACCTACCACGCCATGCGCGGCGACCTGCGCGACGGCTTTATCGACGCGGGTCGCGGCATGATGTCCACCTACGAAAGCTGGATACCCTCGTTCCGCATCGACTACGTTCTCTACAGCCCGCGCTACCTCGCCATCGCCTGCTACTGCCCCAACCACAGCTACTCCGACCACTACCCCGTGGTGTGCATCCTGCGCCGCGAGCCGTAAAAAAATCGCGAAGGGAAGCCGGAACTTCCCTTCGCGAAACCCTTGCCCCATCTCGCCTTGGAGAGGGCTATGCGGGGTCGCTATTTTTTCACCACCCTCAAGCTCAGCTCGCCTTTGAGCGGCCTCGCCTGGCTGATGCGAAACAGGTAAACGTTTGCCGCCAGCCTCGACAGCTGCACGATTTCGTCGCTGTAGGTAATTGTTTTGGTGAGCACCAGTGCGCCCGAACGCGTGTAAACGCGCAGGGTGCATCCCTCGGCATGGGTAACGTGGACGTCGTTCACAAAGGGGTTGGGGAAAACGCGCACGGCATCGAGCGGACGGCTCACCACGTTTACGTCGGCGAGGCTACCGCCCATCGCCATCAGCGGCGCGGCATCGGCGGCAGTGCCGTCAAAATCGGTGATGTCATTGGCGTAGGCCAACGATTGCAGGGCCATTGCGCCTGCCAGAAGAAGCATCTGCTTGCTCATCTTGTTTCAGCTTTTAGTTTCACAAAATTGCCCACGCTTTGTCGAGCGCGGGGCTGCAAAGGTAGCTGAAATTTTTTTGATGAACAAATCATTTGGCGAAATTTTTTTTTGAGGTTGCGATTTCGAGCGGTCTGTATGGCGCAGGTGTTAGGTTGTGCCCCATCTTTTTCCTACCTTTGCCCCCTCAAAAAAAATAAAAACAATTTCACCCAATGACAATCCCTCTTCGCAGCAACGCCAGCACGCTGGGGCGCCGTATGGCGGGGGCGCGCGCCCTCTGGAAAGCCAACGGCATGAAGCCCGAACACATGGGGCAGCCCATCATCGCCGTGGTCAACTCGTTTTCGCAGTTCGTGCCGGGGCATGTGCACCTGCA
>JAITOI010000180.1 GCA_031289995.1 Prevotellaceae bacterium
TCCACGAGCACAATAAGGCTCTTGGCATCGCTGCGCTGCTTGAGGGCGAAAATTTTGGCTACCGCCGCCTCGTTGGTCGCGTCGCAGCCCAGCCCCCACAAGGTGTCGGTGGGGTAGAGCATCGCGCCGCCGCGCTGCAAAATTTGGGTGATTTGGGTGATGTCGTCCATGCTACATTGCGTTTTTTTGCGGCGCAAAGGTAGAGAAAAAATGTGAGCCGCCATACGAATAATTTGTAAAAATAATGCTACCTTTGTCACCTGTAAAAATTTCAGCAACATGGAGCTAACAGCAAAAGAAATTGCCGCTCTTCTTAACGGCCAGGTGGAGGGCGACCCGGATGCGAAGGTGTCGGGATTTGCCCGCATAGAGCAGGCTACGCCAGGTGCGCTCTGCTTTTTGGCCAACCCAAAATACGAGGATTACCTCTACAAAACCAAGGCCAGCCTTGCGATTGTGAGCCGCAAGTTTGCGCTGCGCGAGGCGGCACCGTGCACCATCGTTTGGGTGGACGATGCGTACCAAGGCATCGCGTCGATGCTCAACGTGTACGCGACGCTCAACGCGGTGAAGCGCATCGGCCGCTCGTGGCGGGCGCACGTGGCCTGGAGCGCAAGGCGGGGCAAGGGATGCTACATCGGCGCATTTGCCTACGTGGGCAAGCGCGTGAAGATGGGCAACAACGTGAAAATTTTTCCGCACGTCTACATTGGCGACAACGTAACCATTGGCGACAACACCATCCTGTATGCCGGAGCTAAGATTTACGCGGGTTGCAGCATAGGTAGCAGCTGCATTTTGCACGCGGGCGCAGTGGTTGGTTCCGACGGTTTTGGCTTCGCTCCCGACGAAAATAAGCGCTACAAAAAAATTCCGCAAATCGGCAACGTGGTCATCGAAGATGAGGTGGAGATTGGCGCCAACACCTGCATCGACCGCGCCACGATGGGTTCCACCATCATCCACAGCGGCGTCAAGCTCGACAACTTGGTGCACATTGCGCACAACGTGGAGGTGGGAAGCAACACGGTGATGGCAGCGCTCAACGGCATCGCAGGCTCCACCAAAATTGGCGAGGGCTGCATGTTTGGCGGGCAGGCTGGCGTGATTGGCCACCTCAACATTGGCAACAACGTGATGCTGGCTGCACGCGCCGGCGTGTCGCACGACATCAAGGACGGCGAAACGCATGGCGGATGGCCCAGCATCCCCATCATGCAATTCAATCGTAGCCACGTCATTTTTCGTAAGCTGCCGGAGCTCTACAAAAAAGTGCTGGAGCTGGAAAAGAAGCTGGGTAAATAACCCCAAGTTTACAGAATTTACAGAGTTTTCAAAATTCACAAAATAAGAGAACCACGCGTATTATCTGTTAATTCTGCAAACTCTGCAAATTCTGTAAAATGTTCAAATCTTCAAATCTTCAAATTCCCAAATCTTCATGGAAAACAACATCTTTGAGCTGAACCCCGAGGCGATGAAAAACATTGCCAACGTTCTTCGAAAAAAAATCGGCGAAGGACTTCGCGAGGACGGCAGAGAAATCCGCTGCCTGCCCACCTACATCAACCCCAAAACCGGCATCAGCACAGGCAAGACGCTGGTGCTCGACTTGGGTGGAACTAACTTTCGCGCCACCATCGTGGAGTTTGCCGACGGCAAAGCCAAGGTGCACGAGGGCATCAAAAAAAATCTGGCCACGGTGATGAAGGCCGCCGCAGGCAACCCGCCCGAAGCGCTGTACGCCGAAATCTCCGAGCTTATCGCCTCGCTCGACCTCGGTGGCGTTGAGTCCATCGGCTACTGCTTTTCGTACCCCTGCGAGTCGATGCTCGACGGCGACGCCGTGCTGCTGCACTGGACGAAGGGCGTTACGCTCAAGGGCATGGTTGGGCAGCCTGTTGGACAGCCGCTGATGCAGTACCTCAACGAGCATGTCGAGAAGGCCAAATTCACCACGATTAAGGTCATCAACGACACCGTGGCAAGCCTTTTTGCAGGCCTCACCGACAGCAGCTCGCAGGCGCATATCGGCCTCATTGTGGGCACGGGAACCAACATGGCTACCTTCTTTGCCGCAGGCCAAATACCCAAGCTGCACAAGGGCTACACGCAGCAAGGCTTGGTGCCGGTCAACCTCGAATCGGGCAACTTTTACCCACCTCACCTCACCGTGGTGGACGACAAAATCGACAAGTATTCTGACTCGCCCGGCGCACAGCGATTCGAGAAGGCCATGTCGGGGATGTACCTTGGTCGGCTGCTGGAATTTCTCTTCGCGAGCGATGAGTTCGAGGCCAACTTCGACGCCGAAAAGCTGACGCGAATCATGAGCTACCCCGACATGTACAAAAAGAAATACGTGCGGGCTGCGTGGTGGGTTTACGAGCGCTCGTCGAAGCTGGTGGCCGCCTCGCTGGCAGGCCTCATCCTCGCGCTGACCGCCGCTGCCGACACGCCCATCAGGGACATTCGCCTCACGGCCGAAGGCAGCCTCTTCTGGAGCGAAGACCAAAAGGGCAACAAAAATGTCCGCTTCACGAGCTACAAAAACGCGGTGGTGGACGAGCTCAGCAGCCTGCTGCGCGAGCTGGGACATCCCGAAATTAAGGTGCACGTGGAGCGCACGGAGCACGCGAATTTAATAGGCTCGGCTATTGCGGCGCTGTCGTAGGCGGCGCTGATTTGCTAACGCAATTTTTCAACCTCAAGATGAAAAATATTGTCATCCTTTCCGGCGCAGGAGTGAGCGCCGATAGCGGCATCAGCACCTTTCGCGACAGCGATGGGCTGTGGGAAAATCATCGCGTGGAGGACGTGTGCACGCCCGAGGCGCTGGCGCGAAACCCCGCGCTGGTGCTCGATTTCTACAACCAGCGCCGCCGCCAGCTCAGGACGGTGGAGCCGAATGCAGGACACCGCGCCGTGGCCGAGCTGGAGAAAAAATTTGCGGTGAACGTGGTAACGCAAAACGTCGACAACCTCCACGAGCGTGCCGGCTCAAGCCGCGTGCTGCACCTGCACGGCGAGCTGACCAAGGTGCGCAGCATGAAAGACCCCTCGTACATCATCGAAACGCAGGACGACATTCACGTTGGCGACTGCTGCCCTGCGGGAGGTCAGCTGCGGCCGCACATCGTGTTTTTTGGCGAGCAGGTGCCGCTGCTGGGCAAGGCGGCACAGCTGGTGAGCGCCGCCGACATCCTCATCATTGCAGGCACCTCGATGGTGGTGTATCCGGCGGCATCGCTCTACGAGTACGCGCCCGCAGGCTGCCAGATTTACGTCATCAACCCCAACGACACCGAGCTATCCGCCCACAACCTGCGCTACATCAAAGAGCGCTTTGCCGAGGGAATGCCTAAGCTGGCGAAGGAGCTGATGGGGTAACAAAAAAGGAGCGCACAACTCAACGTTGTGCGCTCCTTTTTTGTGCCCAAGGCCGGGTTTTTTCTATGCAATTTTTAACACAATCGGCGAGCCGCCACTACCCAAGTTTTTATGAAATAATGCAATGTTAATCAGCTATTTATAGCCATTAAAAACCGTGCAGCGGATTTCATGGAATTGCAGTTGATTTTATTTAATGCGCCAAAAACGCGCCAAAAATTTGGACGTGTGTGAAAATTACCCTACCTTTGCGGCACATTAAAACGATGCAATTATGGCAATAATTTACGGGCTGTCGGCGAAGGCCGATGCCACAAATCAGCGGCGAGTGCTGGTGCGCTTGACGTGCGGCAGCGAGCTGAACATGCGTGCAAAAACCAACGTCTTTGTTTTGCCCGAATACTGGGACGGCGACGCTAAGCAGGGCGACATAAAGGTGCCCACATTTCGCCTGCCAACTATCGAAAAAAAACAGCTCGTGGGCGACCTCGCCGCCAAGCGAGCGCAGCTTAGCGACCTCACGCGAGCCATTGAGCAAGCCTACAATGCCGCAGGCCGAAGCAGCGTAAAGGCAAATCCGAGCTGGCTAAAAGAGCTGGTGGATAAATTTTTCTTTCCCGAAAAATACGCGCAGGAAGGTGAGGGGGGCGGGTCGCAGCAATTTTTTGAGGTGTTCGAGGAGTTCATGCAAGACTTAGAGCGGCGCGAACTTTCGACGATGCGTAAGCGAAATTTTCGGGTGGTGATGAACATGCTTAAACGCTACGAATTTTACGAGCAAAAGGGGCTTGGTGAGGAAAATTTTTACCTGCAATTCGACACCATTACTGCCGACACGATGCAGGACTTTGCCGAGTTCCTGAAAAAAGAGTACGACATTCGCAAGGAAAATCCGCGCCTGTTCGAGGATTACCCCCACCTGCGCAAGCAAAATCCACGAGGACAAAACACCATCAAGGGGATACTCACCAAGCTGCGCACGTTTTTCAAGTGGGCTGCGGACAACGAAAAAACCACCGCCAACCCGTTCAAAAAGTTTGCCGTTGGCGAGTGCACCTACGGCACGCCCTACTACATCAGCATCGACGAGCGTAACCAGCTGTACGCAACCGACCTCTCGCACCGCCCCGCGCTCGCGGCGCAGCGCGATATCTTCGTGTTCCAATGCTTGATTGGGTGCAGGGTGGGCGACCTGTACCGGTTCACCAAAGACAATGTCATCGGCGGCGCAATTGAGTATATCGCCCGCAAAACAAAAGAGGGCAGCCCTGTAACGGTGCGGGTTCCGCTCAACGCTACGGCAAAGGCCATTCTCAAAAAGTATGCCCGCTTTAAGGGTGCCAGATTGCTGCCCTTCATCGCGGAGCAGAACTACAACTACGCCATCAAAGAAATGTTTACCCTTGCCGGATTTACCCGCAAGGTTACGGTGCTCGACCCGCTGACGGGGGAGGACGTAAAGCGCCCCCTCAACGAAGTTGCCAGCAGCCACATGGCACGCCGCACGTTCATTGGCAACCTGTATAAAAAAGTCAAAGACCCCAACTTGGTGGGTGCTCTATCGGGGCACAAGGAAGGCAGCAAGGCCTTTGCCCGCTACCGAACCATCGATGAGGACATGAGAAAAGAGCTGGTGCAAATGCTGGAATAAAAGCCAGGAACGGTTGACTTGCAAGTAGCTTTTGTAAACAACAAAAAAATACAGAAAAAAAATAAATTTAACAAATTCATTTTTAGTAATTTACCATTAAAATCGATAGCAAAAATGGCAAGCATGCAAATTAAAAATTCGGCTCTGCGCAAGCGTGTGGAGCATTGGGAAAAAGAGTGTCCTGACTTTTCCAAATGGATGTCGGAGAGCGAAGCCAACGGATTTCCAATCCGAGCGCTGGACGAGGTATTTATTGGAGGCCGCAAAATGAAAAAGGCTGCCATTGAAAAAGCGGTGGATAGGATGGCGTTGTCCGATTTCGTGATGAAAGAAATTGCGAATAAAACCTTGCGCGATGCGGTTGTACATTGGGGAGTAGAAATGCCCGCCTGCCTACCTTTCCTAAAAAAGATGATACCGCTTTTTGTGTTTGTAAGCGAATTTGCCGGGTTGGAAACATTGGATGACAAGCCACTGAGCGATTTTGCGGCGGGAGTTGCGTTTGCCCCATTTGTGCAGTTGCAAAAGGATGAGCAGCTAAAAGCGGACATGGAGAAAGATTGCAACGAATGGATGAAGCCCGTATTTGAACGAATACGGGCACGTTACGACAAGGGAGGGGAGCTCAATAAGGCAGTAAAGGCATCTAATGAGTTTCTGATTAAGGAAAAGTATGAAGCTGAGCCGGTGGACATTGTCATTCCTGATAAGTATACGGTTCACGCCTTGATTAAGGCCGACGACATTATAGATTTTGTAAATAAAGATGATTGGGCACCGCTTGTGCGCACAAGGGATGCTATTTATCGGGCAGAAGCCCGGTATCTGCAATACAGACACGAGCTGCTGAATACGACAATGTCCTTGTCAGAAGAGGGGCGTCGCGAAACGCGACGCATGGGTACAGACCAAAAAGAATTAGCAACACCCCCATCAAAAGCCGACAACGAGGACATTTACCAGTTTTCTTCAGAAATAATTGCGCGTATTCATGAATTTTGTATAAGCGGCAAAAACACACGTAGTTCAACTACTATAAGCGAGACAACGTCTCTCGAAGACTTTTCCAGAGCTGTTACCCACGCCGACTTCGGTATGTTATACAAACACTCGGACACACTAAAAACAAAGCTGCGCTACATTATTCACGTCCTTTCATTTCATGCCTCCTTAATTCACGCTAAAGACACAAAAAAATGGTACAAAGCAGCTGCAGCCAGCATAGGAGTGAAACCAACACGGCTTACCGCTTCCAACCTCCCCGAAGATTGGAAAGAGAAAGCCGATAAATTAAAGAAAAAATAATGTGAGAGATATCGTTCAATCTTGACGACATAAAGGGGGGACATCAGAGCAGTACGCAAAAAGCGCAAACCTCCCTTACGATGACGCTCCTCCAATGACCCACCGGCACCATCATGGTCGGCATGTACGAAGGCGAGCACGTAACCATCCTCGAAAAAGGGCTAACCACCTACACCATCCTCAAGGACGGCGAAGCCGAGCCGGAGGTAGTCCCCATCGCGCACGTAGAAGGTATCGAAGAGACCCCAGTCGAAGCCCTTATAGACAAGACCATAGAAGCTGAGGATGCCGCCGCAAACTTGCAAAAACAGCAGGAAGAGCAGCTTCTGCAGCAAGCCGAGCAGCAGAAATTGCTACAGCAGCAGGAGAAAGAAAAAGCCGCCGCATCTGGTAACGAAACAGATTTCGTTACCACCCCCGAAGCCCAAGCTGGCAGCGGAACCGCCATAGCAGAAAAGCCCGCCACCGGAGGCACAGACGTTCCCCCTCCGCCCCCGCCACCCACCGAGCACGTCGTTGACAAAAACACCACCATAATCGCGCTCCCTACCGGCGAGTACCAGCTCAAAAGAACCTACACCAACGACAAGGCCAAAGCCGCCGAAAAGGAGGCCAAGCGCCTATCCGAAATCTACGTCGCCAACGGCCTCGCCTTCGAGGTGCGCCACCTGCCTAAGCAAGACCCCAACAACCGCCTCGAGGTGCCGCTGCTGGGCGTATTTGGCTACGATGTGCAGAAGCGCAGCCAAGCCCAAATAGAAGAAATGGAGCGCCAGCGCCAGGCCAGAGAGGAGGCCAAAGCCGCCGCCGACAAAGAAAAAATGGAGCGCGACCGCACCGGCGCAAGCACCATCACCCAGCGCTGGAGTGCCGCCAAAAAGTACGAAGGCGCAGCCGATGAATTTGTGCTCACCGACGGCTCCGTCGTGGAGGGCACCTACGCCCTCGTCGAGGCCGACGCGCCCACCCCCAGCCACGACCCCGAGCGCGGCTACGCCCCAAGCGAAGGTTTCCCCACCACCGACGCCGGAACCACCGTCAACGACCGCGACTATG
>JAITOI010000167.1 GCA_031289995.1 Prevotellaceae bacterium
TTGCCCGTTCCCACCGAGAGGATAAACAGGTCGTCGGCAGTCGGGTTTTTGCAGAAGCCGAAGTCGCTTTTGTGCGCCTCAATCCATGCGCAAAGGGTAGGATTGTTGGCAAAAATCCCACCATCAATCAGGTGCGACACGGCGTCGCCCAACGAGCGCACCTCCGCCGGCTGAAAGTAAGTCGGCGCAGCCGAAGTAGCCCGCGCCACGTCCCGAAGGTAGTAGTTGCGAATATCGCCCGCCACAGCCGCATCCTTGTCGGTAAACATAACAGCCTTGCGCTGCTCCATGTCGTAGGCCGTGATGAGGCAACGCTTTTTTACCTCGCTGAGCTTCACGTCGCCCATCGTTTGCTTCAGCGCCGCCTCCAGCCCTTTTTGCGTGTATTTTTCTTCGCGCAATCCCAGCGGGTTGAAGGAATGTTTTTTGAAAATGCTTTTGCCATACTGCGCATAAAACCCAACAGCATCCTTTGCTGGCAAGCCCTCTGGCAGCAGGTAAAAGCAGGTGAGAATGCCGCCCGTGCTGGTGCCCGCCATCATATCGAAATAGTCCGACAGGACGACCTTGCTGTTGCCAGTTTTCCTTTGCAAACATTCTTCGATGTAGCTCAGAATAACGGCGGGAATAATCCCGCGTATCCCGCCGCCGTCGATGCTTAGTATGGTTACCTTACGCTTCGACGTGCGGCTATGCGACTTGCGATTTGCGATAATACCAGTCTCTTCCATTATTCGCTATTCTGAAAATTTTGAAAATTTCGATTCCGACGGTGCACATAGGTGCTGGCATTGTCGCACGTCGCAAATCGCAAATCGCACATCGCACAAAAAGCCTGCTCGTGTGCACAAGCAAGCCATCGATGAGCGCAAAAAAATCAGCTGTTCGCAGCAGCTAACTTGTTTCGCGAACAAGCCTTGCAACTCGTTGAGTATCAGTATTTTATGGGGGGGGCAGAATCGAAAACCAAATGCCGGTGCGGGTTGTAGCGCGTCGGCGTGCTGTAAGTGAGGCTATGTAAGGCTTTACAAACATCTGGTTTTTCATTTTTTGGTTGTTTTCACAACGGTTTTTTAGCGTGAACAGCGGCATGAATTTATCGCGCACGTTGGCTTTTTCATTCGCTGCAGACATCGATTTTTTTGCTCAATTCGGAGACAATAAATTTAGAAACAACGATGCAAAGGTAATACAAATTTCAATACCATGCAAATTAAGTTGCAAAATTTTTTTGATCGTGGCTATAAATTTCTGAAAATAAAAGCGTTATGAGCGTAATTTTCGGAAAATTGCAGGCCCACAGATGGCACAAGTTTGAATGCGGATTTCACAGATGAATGCGGGCCACAGATGATGTAGATTTTAGGTGCGAATTTGGCAGATTCATGCGGCCATGGATGCAGCAAATTTGGGTGCAGTGTGCACGAATTGGCCGCAGCTGTAACCGCAGGCAAGCGCAGCGCAGCCTGCGGACGGTGACCAGCTTGCGTCTTGCGCACGGGGGTAGGGACGCGATTAATCGCGTCCCTACACATTCGGGGCACAACCTACACTCGTGCGCACGGCAGAACGCTTGGAATAATACCTCGAAAAAAGCTTTTTCAACCTATGCCATATTTTGGCATAACCAAATTTTTTACTACCTTTGCGCCATCAAATTTTACGGCAAGCGCAAGGCCTGCCACACAAATCAAACGCTATGGTACAGGATGTTTTTAAGCGCCACACATGGTTGGTGAATACCATTTACGAGGCGGGAAAAATCAGCTTTGAGGAGCTGAACGAAAGGTGGCTGCGGAGCAGCGTGGGCGACGGCAAGCCGATGCCGCTGCGCACGTTCCACAACAGCCGCATTGCCATCGAGGAGATGTTCGACCTCAACATTGAGTGCGACAAGCGCGACGGCTACCGCTACTACATCGAGGATGCCGAGGATGTGCAGCTGAATGGCATACGCATGTGGCTGCTCAACACGTTTGCGGTGAACAACCTCATCAACGAAAGCCACAAGCTCAAGTCGCGCATTTTGTTCGAGGACATTCCGTCGGGCGAAAAATTTCTCGCGCCCATCATCGAGGCCATGCACAAGAGCTCGCTGCTGGAGATTTGCTACCAGAGCTTCAGCAAGGCGCAGCCGAGCACGTTTGAGGTGGCGCCCTACTGCGTCAAGGTGTTTCGTCAGCGGTGGTACGTGGTGGCGCACAGCCCGGCGATTGACAAAATTATGGTGTACGCCCTCGACCGCATACAATCTTTGCGCACCACCGGCAACAAGTTTAAGCTGCCCAAAGATTTTGATGGCGCGGCGTTTTTCGACAGCTGCTATGGCGTTATTGCGGGCGACCAGACTGCGCCGGAAACCGTGCTGGTAAAGGTTTTCGGCAACCAAATAAATTACCTCCGCACCCTGCCGATGCACCACTCGCAGAAGGAGGTGGAGGAGGAAAAAAGCCACGTGATTTTTGAGTACTACGTGAAGCCTACCTACGATTTTGTGCAGGCCATTTTGTCGCTCGGCAGCAGCGCTGAAGTGCTCGCGCCGCAAAGCTTGCGCACGCATATTCGGAAAATGGTGAAGGAAATGGGGAGGATGTATGCTGCAAAAATAGCGGAGCCGAAATAAAATTCATCCCCCTCAATAGCTATTTTTCGTTATTTTTTTGCCTCCATGCTATGCGTTTTTATAATATCTATTCGCTAAAGAGGGGTATCCTCACAAAAAAATGTTTTGCAGTTTCAAAAAAAAGCATTACCTTTGCCGCCCAATACGCATTGCGCATACCAAATTTTTTTGGGTTGCATCTATCAACAATGCTATTGCTACGTGTTTATAAAAATCTTGAATCTTTACGTTGACACATCACGCGATGCTCATCACGCGCATCGCTCGCAACAGGCAGTCCACATAGTGGTAGCACGGCCTGCGGCGGCTGCGTTGCGTTCGTTTTTTTCGGAAAAATGTTTCTTCAATCACTAATTTTTCAAACCAAAAATGTTGTATCACAAAGAAGACCTCGAGGGCAAAACGGAGGACGATGTACGGGAAATAGCACGCTCGTACAGCATTAAGGATGCCAACTCGGAGGCCAAGTCCACGCTCATTTTGAAGGTCATTGATGCGCAGTCGGAGCACCCGCTCGGAGTGCCCGCAGAGGCCGGCAGCGAGGCACCTGTCAAGGGTAAGCGCGGCAGGCCAAAGCGTAGCGAAGTGGCTGCGCGGCAAGCTCAGCTTGCATCGGCAAAACCCGATTCTGCAAAACCCGATTCCGCAAAACCCGCACCCCCTAAACCCGCGCCAGCACAGCAACCGCAAGGTGGCGAAACGGGCGCCGTTCAGCAGCCCAAGAAGCGCGGACGCAAGCCCAAGCGCGACCGCATTATGTCGTCGGGAACGGTGCTGATAGCTTCGGCCAGCGGAGGACAACGGCCAGCTTTGCCGACAGCAGCACACCCCATGATTTTGCCGTCGGTGGGCGATAGCGCAAGCATCGTGAAGGCAGCAGCAGCAAGGCTTTCGTCGCCGGTGTCGCCGATGATTGTGGAGCTGTCCGAGCCTTCGTCTACCCCGCAGCAAAAGCAGCCAGCCAACATGCAGCCAAGGGCGCCGCACAGGGAGCAGCCGTCGCATCACGCTTCGCAGCCATCGCAACAAGTGCTGCAAGCAACGTCGCAACAAGTGCAGCAAACAACGCCGCAACAGGTGGAGCAAACAACGCCGCAACAAGTGCAGCCAACGACGCCGCAAGCTCCTTCGGCGCAAGCTCCGCAAGCCTCGCAAACGCAACCCCAGCAAGCCCCGCAAACGCAGTCCCAGCAAGCGATACAGCCACAGCCGGCATCGGCATCCGCCGAGCCTAAGCTGCGCGACAAACGCTACGACTACGACACGCTGGTGATGGCCACAGGCACGCTGGAGCTGATGGCCGACGGCTACGGATTCCTGCGATCGTCGGACTACAACTACCTCACCTCGCCCGATGACATCTACGTTTCGCTGGCGCAAATAAAGCTGTTTGGCCTCAAAAATGGCGACACGGTGAGCGGCGAAATTCGTCCGCCGAAGGACAACGAAAAATATTTTCCGCTGGTGCACGTGCAGGAGGTGAACGGCCGCTCGCCGGAGTTTATCCGCGACCGTCCGGCGTTCGACTACCTCACGCCGCTGTTCCCCGAAGAGAAGTTCAACCTCACCGGCGGGCGGCACTGCAACAACCTTTCCATCCGCGTGGTGGACCTGTTTACGCCCATCGGCAAGGGGCAGCGGGGCCTGATTGTGGCGCAGCCCAAGACCGGCAAAACGATGCTGCTAAAAGACATTGCCAACGCCATTGCCGACAACCATCCGGAGGTGTACATGATTATGCTGCTCATCGACGAGCGGCCGGAGGAGGTGACGGACATGCAGCGCAGCGTGCGGGCGGAGGTGATTGCGTCGACGTTTGACGAGCCTGCCGAGCGGCACGTAAAAATTGCAAACATCGTGCTCGAGAAAGCGAAGCGGATGGTGGAGTGCGGGCACGACGTGGTGATTGTGCTCGACTCGATTACCCGCCTTGCTCGCGCCTTCAACACCGTGCAGCCCGCGTCGGGCAAGGTGCTCAGCGGCGGCGTTGATGCGAACGCGCTGCACAAGCCGAAGCGCTTTTTTGGCGCCGCCCGCAACATCGAACATGGCGGCTCGCTGACCATCTTGGCCACCGCGCTCATCGACACTGGGTCGAAAATGGACGAGGTGATTTTTGAGGAGTTTAAGGGCACCGGAAACATGGAGCTGCAGCTCGACCGCAAGCTATCGAACAAGCGCATCTTCCCCGCTGTGGACGTTACCCAGAGCGGCACGCGGCGCGAAGACCTGCTGGTGGATAAGGACGAGCTGAGCCGCACGTGGGTGCTGCGCAAATTCTTGTCGGACATGAACTCGATTGAGGCGATGGATTTTTTGCGCGACAGGATGCCCCGAACGATGAGCAACCAGGAGTTCCTGATGACGATGAACGGATAATTAATTGCAGTTTAAAAAATTTCAGAAAAGCGGTTTATGACGATCTCGAAAGAAAACGTAGGAGCGCAGATGCTTACGCTCACCGTGAAGGTAGAAAAAAGCGACTACGAAAGCCGCGTAGCCGAAACCCTCAAAGGCTACCGCCGCAAGGCGCAGGTGCCCGGATTTAGGTCGGGGATGGTGCCCATGGGGATGATACAAAAGATGTTTGGGCGCTCGACAATTGCGGAGGAGGTGCTCCGGATGGTGAGCGAGGAGGCGACCAAGTACATCCGCGACAACAAGCTCGTTGTCATTGGCGAGCCGATGTTCAGCGAGAACTCCGAGCGGCTCGATTTCGATTCGCCGAGCGGAGAATTTTTGCTCAGCTACGACATCGCGCTGGCGCCGAACATTGACTTCGTGGTGGACGCGACGCTGAAAATTCCGCGCTACTTCATCACCATCCCCGACGGCGAGGTGCAGCGCACGCTGGAGGCGAACCTGCTCTACTGTGGCGACCTGGTCGATTCGGCCTCCTTCGGCCTCGACGACTTGGCCACCGTTAGCCTCGCGCAGCCCAACGAGGGCGGGCACTCGGTGGAGGCCTCCACGCTGTCGCTGAAGTACGTGAGCGACGAGGCCAGGCCGCTGCTCGAGAGCCTCAAGGTGGGCGACACGGCAACGCTCAACGTGCGCCACATGCTGACCAACGACGTGGATTGCGCCGCCTTCCTCAACCTCAAAAAGGAGCAGCTGGAGAGCATCGACCCCACGTTTACGCTCACCGTAACCGCGCTCCAGCACAAGGAGCCGGCGGTGGTGGGGCAGGCGCTGTTCGACAAGCTTTACGGCGAGGGCGTGGTAACGAGCGAGGAAGAATTTCGCCGCCGCATCGAGATGAGCCTGCGCCAACACTACGACGAGGAGTGCGACTACCGCTTCATTGCCGACGTGCGCCGCGCGCTTACCGCCCGCATCAAGTTTGACATGCCCGAAGCCTTTTTGCGCCGCTGGATAATGTCCACATCGGACGGCAAGTTCACCGAAGAGCAGCTGGACGACGAGTTCCCCGACATAGTCAACAGCATGCGCTGGGAGCTTATCGAAGGGCACGTGCTGCACCAGTACGGCGTGGAGGTTAAGGAGGAGGACATACTCGAAACGGCCAAGCAGATGGTGCGCCAGCAGTTCGTGATGTACGGCATGGTCGACCTGCCCGATGAGAACGTTGCCGGCCTTGCGCAAAAGCAGCTCGAGAAGCCTGAATTTCGCAGGCAAATAAAGCTGCAAACCATGATGCAATTTGTGGTGCAGTGCGTGCAGCAATCGGCCACCATTGAGCCAACGGCCATATCGTTCGACGACTTCCAGCGGCTCAACCAAAATTGAAAACAGAAAAACAGAAAACAGAAATGAACTACGAGTTTGAAAAATATGCCGTGCACCACGCCGGCATTGGCAGCGCCAAGCTGCACAGCTACCGCCGCACGAGCAGCGCCTACATCAACCCCACCATCATCGAAGAGCGGCAGCTCAACGTGGCGAGCATGGACGTGTTTTCGCGGCTGATGATGGAGCGCATCATCTTCCTGGGCGTGCCCATCGACGATGACGTGGCCAACATCATTCAGGCGCAGCTGCTCTTCCTCGAGTCGAACAACGACGCGGGGCAGGACATCAGCATCTACCTCAACACGCCGGGCGGACACGTGTCGTCGGGCCTGGCCATCTACGACACGATGCAGCTCATCCGCTCGGAGGTGCGCACCATCTGCACCGGCATGGCAGCCAGCATGGGCGCCGTGCTGCTGTGCGCAGGCGCAGCCGGCAAGCGCGACGCGCTGCCCCACTCCCGCGTGATGATTCACCAGCCGATGAGCGGCGCCGAAGGGCAAGCCTCGGACATCGAAATCGTGGCGCGCGAAATTGTCAAAACCAAGAAGGAGCTCTACGACATCATCGCCCTGCACACCGGCAAGGCGGTGGAGCAGGTGGAGCGCGACGGCGACCGCGACTTCTGGATGAACGCCAACGAAGCCAAGGACTACGGCATGGTTGACCGCGTGCTCACCAAGCGCGACAAGGTGCTGCAGAAGTAAACCCCCAGCTATTTTTTTTGCGACAGCGAAGCGACGAAGAGAAATTTTTATGGCATCCACACAGCACCACAACTGCTCCTTTTGCGGCCGCCCCATCCGGCAGGCCGCCCACTTTTTGCGAGGCGTCAACGCCTCCATCTGCGACGCCTGCATCGAGCAGGCGCACGCCATTCTGCAGGTCGAAAACGGCGGCGAGGCCTGCATCAAAAAGCAGCCCGCGGCATCGCCTGCGGCAGCGCCCGCCGCGTTCAGCGTGGACAACCTGCAGCTGCGCCGCCCGTACGAAATTAAGGCCTTCCTCGACCAGTACGTCATCGGGCAAGACGAGGCCAAGAAGTACCTCGCCGTGGCCGTGTACAACCACTACAAGCGCATCCGCCAGAGCGACGCTGACCTGCAGGAGGTGGAAATTGAGAAGTCGAACATCATCATGGTGGGCGACACGGGCACCGGCAAAACCCTGCTGGCGCGTACCATTGCGCGCATGCTCAACCTGCCCTTCGCCATTGTGGACGCCACCGTGCTCACGGAGGCCGGCTACGTGGGCGAGGACGTGGAGAGCATCCTCACGCGCCTGCTGCAGGCCTCGGACTACAACGTGGCGGCAGCCGAAAAGGGCATCATTTTTATCGACGAAATCGACAAGATTACGCGCAAGAGCGACAACCCGTCCATCACCCGCGACGTGTCGGGCGAAGGCGTGCAGCAGGCCTTGCTCAAGCTGCTCGAAGGCTCGGTGGTCAACGTGCCGCCGCAGGGCGGGCGCAAGCACCCCGACCAAAAAATGGTGCCGGTCAACACCAAGGATATTTTGTTCATCGCCGGCGGCGCGTTCGAGGGCATCGACCGCATCATCGCGCGCCGCGTGAACAAGAACATGATTGGCTTCAACGCCATCGAAAAGCTCAACCGCGTGGACAAAAACGACCTGCTGCGCTACGTGGCGCCCGCCGACCTGCGGCACTTCGGCCTCATCCCCGAAATCGTGGGTCGCCTGCCGGTGCTCACCTACCTCGCGCCGCTCGACAAGGCCGCCCTGCGCCGCATCCTCACCGAGCCGAAAAACGCCATCGTGAAGCAGTACACCAAGCTGTTTGCGATGGACAAGGTGGAGCTGCAGCTCGACGAGGAGGCGCTCGACTACATCGTCGACCTCGCCCTGAAGCACAAGCTGGGCGCCCGCGGGCTGCGCTCCATCTGCGAGGAGCTGCTCATCGACGCGATGTACGAGCTGCCCGAAAATGGGCAGGAGCAACAGCTGCGCATCACGCGGGAGTATGCGGAGAGGCAGCTGGCGCAGGAGGTAATTTGAGGAATTTGAAGATTTGAGGATTTGAGGATTTGAAGATTGCTGCTGGGTGTGGCAATCTTTTTTTTGGGGGAAGCCTCCTGGCGGGTTGTGGGAGGCTTTTCTTTTTTGGGGGGAAGGCTTGTTGATGGGTTGTGTGGGCTTCTACGAATGGTAGAATTGCCCCGACAGTTTTTGGGATGTTTCTGCGAATGGCAGTATGGCTTTTGAAGGTTTTAGGGAGGCTTCTGCGAATGGCAGCATGGCTATGATAACTTTCGGGAGGTTTCTGCGAATGGCAGCATGGCTTTTGAAGGTTTTAGGGAGACTTCTGCGAATGGCAGAATGCATCCTACGAACTTACAGTATATTTCTGCGAATGGCAGAATGTCTTTACAAATTTGTGGAATGTTTCTGCGAATGGCAGAATGCATCCTGCGAATTTACAGGATGTTTCTGCGAATGGCAGAATGCATCCTGCGAATTTACAGGATGTTTCTGCGAATGGCAGAATGTACCTGAAAATTTGTGATAGGCTTCTGCGAATGGCAGAATGCCACCTATGAACTTACGGAAGGTTTCTGCGAATGGCAGAATGCCCTTGAAAATTTGTGGGATGGATTATACGAATGGTAGAATGCCCGTGAGAACTTGCGAGGTGGATTCTACGAATGGTAGAATGCCCATGCGAACTTGCGGGATGTTTCTGCGAATGGTAGAATGTCCCTGAAAATTTGCGGGAGGCTTGATAATGGGTTGAACAGTGGCACGGAACCTCATTTCTACCTCATTTTTCTTCAACAAAACAATGCTTCGACTACGCTCTGCAACCACCTCAGTAGCCACCGGAGCATATAGTATTCCTCAACCTCATTACCTCATTTTAGGTTTGGTTCTACCGTTTTTTGAGGTGCTATTCCATGACGGCAATAGGGATAGTATGTCCAAGCGTCCTGCCGTGCGCACGGGTGAAGGGCGTTCCCCGAATGAGGCCTGTGCTCCGTGCGCAAGACGCGGACGTGTTGCTGTCCGCAGGCTGCGCTACCGCTTGCCTGCGGTTATGAAAATTACGTCCCTTCGGGACTTGCAGCAGCTATTCTGACCATT